>JAZBNQ010000022.1:0-6982 GCA_036350775.1 Mariniphaga sp. | reverse complement strand
TGTATTAAAACTTGCTATAATACGTCAAACACGGATAGTTTGGTTTTTGTAATTTGCAAAGGATAAATTTAATATAAAAGCGGAAAAGTGTTCCAGCACTTTTCCGCTACAATACAGGTCAAAAAGGGTACTAATTAAACTAATTTGCAAAAATATGAAAATAATGCAGACTCCGGCCTCCATAGCCCACTTGGTTCAATCTCTTAATATTATTTAACATGCTGCAGGTATGTTAAGCTGCACATGGTAAAAAGCAAAATATTTTAAATGATTTATTTTAATTTAATCCATTAATTTTTAAAACCTATGCGAAAATTACTATTATTAGTGATGTTTATTGCTACTTTAAGTAGTGCAATGGCACAAAAAACGGTTACCGGGACGGTAACAGGAGATGATGGTTCACCTTTACCGGGTGTAACCATAGTTCTAAAAGGAACAACTACCGGGACAGTTTCCAACGCTGATGGAAATTATTCCATTAATGTTCCCGAAAGTGCTCAAACGCTTGTTTTTTCATTTATTGGTATGAAAACTCAAGAGATTGAAATTGGCAACCGTACAACCATTGATGTAACACTGGAACAGGATGTGATTGGCCTGGAAGAAGTTGTGGCCATTGGTTATGGTACAGCCAAGAAAAAAGACCTTACCGGCGCGGTAACACAAATTGACGCTGAAAAAATGGAAAAGGAAGCAACATCTAACATGACATCCATGTTAAGAGGTTCCATTCCCGGTTTAAATGTCAACCTGACACGTAGCGCCAAGGGTTTAAGTAATTCCAACGATATGCTGGTCAGAGGTCAGACTTCATTACGTAGTGATAACGATGATGAAAAATCTGCTAACGCGCCTTTAATAGTTGTTGACGGCATGATATATTATGGCGACCTTGCAGATATAAACCCGGTTGACATCGAGGCCTTTGATGTTTTAAAAGATGCTTCTTCAGCTGCAATTTATGGTTCGCGGGCATCAAACGGTGTAATAATTATTACCACCAAAAAAGGAAGAAAAGGGAAACCTACCATAAACGTTTCAGCAAGCGTTGGCGTTGTAACTCCATCGCATAAAGGTCTCGATTTTATGACTGGCGAACAGTTTATCCAATGGAGGATTGCCGGTTTTGAAAGTAATGAACGGCACCAAATTAACAAAGGGCCTGCTTATTACGATGACCCAAGTCAACTGCCTTCAAACGTATCCATTGACCAGTGGAAAGCGTATGATGGCTCCTCTGCTTCCAATGATTTAATCAGTATCTGGTTAAACCGCATCGGATTTTCACCTATTGAAATTACCAATTATAAAAGCGGACAGCAATACGACTGGTATCCTGAATATTTGCAAACAGGAATGACTCAGGATTACAACGTCAGCCTTTCGGGTGCTTCAGAAGCAGTTTCCTATTATTTTTCACTTGGATATGTTAATAATGACGGTATTCGTTACAATGAAAACTTTGAGGCCATCCGCGCTCGCTTAAACCTCGAAGCAACGGTTACAGACTGGCTAAAAGTAGGAACCAACACTCAGTTTTCAATCCGCGACGAAAGTCCACTCATTGGAAGTACAGGCTATGGAAACGTCAACCCGTTTGCCTCATATTACGAAGAAGATGGGAAAACGATTACTTATGCACCTACCGGGAATGTTTCAGCATCTCGTCACCCGCATCTTGAACTTACTTACCGTGACCGTTTTCTGAAGTATAATGGGTTAAACAGTAAAATTTATGGTATAGTTGATTTACCTTTCGGCTTTTCATTTACATCAGAATATATAACCCGGTTCAACTGGAACAGGGAGTATAACTCTTACAATTCAGGCCATTTAGACTGGGGAAAAGAGGGTGGACGTGCCAGCCGGCAAAACACAACCATTTTTGAATGGCAGATAAACAATATCTTAAAATGGAACAAAGACTTCGGCGATCATTCATTTGATGCCACCTTTGTTCAAAATGCTGAAATGTACCAATACTGGAGAGATTTTATGCACAGGAGACAATTCCAGCCCAGCGATGTACTCGGTTACCACCGTATGCAGGCAGCCACCGAAGATGTTGAGATTTCAAGTAATGACGAGAAAAGTACAGGTGATGCATTGCTTGCCCGGCTAAACTATATTTATAAAGACCGTTACTTGATAACCGGTTCTGTGCGCCGCGACGGCTACTCCGCTTTCGGACAAAAGCATCCACGCGCCACCTTTGGCTCGGTTGCACTGGGGTGGACTATGAGTGAGGAAAATTTCTTTAATGTACAATGGATTGATATTTTTAAACTCAGAGCTTCATACGGAACCAATGGTAACCGCGGAGTGGGTATTTATGATGCACTTGCGAACCTGAATACAGGGAAATTTGTTTTTGTGGAAGGAAACAACGAGTATTACGTTTCACAGTTGTATTCAAGTCGTATGGCAAATCCAAATTTGAAATGGGAACGTACCGGCGCCTACAACCTCGGACTTGATTTTGCAGTAATGGATGCCAGAATCCGGGGTAATGTTGAATTTTATCACATGATTACAAAAGATTTGCTCATACCTCGCCAATTGCCCGACATCACAGGATATTCCAGCGTTTTCTCCAACCTTGGACAGGTAAACAATACCGGATTTGAACTCGCTTTAAATACCACAAATATTCAAAAGAATAATTTCAGGTGGTTAATGGGCGCATCATTCTCGTATAACAAAAATGAGATTAAGCATCTTTACTTTGACTACGATGACGAAGGAAACGAAGTAAATGACATTGGAAATGAATGGTTCATTGGGAAAGCTATTGATGAAATATGGGATTACGAACTGGATGGAATCTGGCAGGAAGATGAAGCAGAAGAAGCTGAAAAATATTCGCGCGACCCAGGTGATTTTAAACAAATTGATCAGAATGGCGACGGACTTTATACCAACGACGACAAAATTTTTCAGGGCACACGGTCTCCCAAAGTTAGGTGGACACTGCGTAACGACTTAACTTACGGGAACTGGGAACTGGGCATAAAAATTTATTCATACATGGGATTTTACTCTGCCAATAACCACAGAAGAAATAACGATGTTTTCTACGACAGGGGCTCTTCTCTTAATGTCCCTTACTGGACACCTGAAAACCCAACCAATGAATGGGGAAATGTAGAAAGTTATGAATCAGGGTTTGATGTTTGGGAAAGAAATGATTTTATACGGTTGGATAATGTTTCACTTTCGTATAATATTCCTGCCAGCTTGTTGCAAACACTTGACATCGTAAACTGCAGATTATCAGTTATAGCTCAGAATCCGTATGTTTGGAGCAACTGGATGTGGATGGATCCGGAAATTAAGGATTTCACACCCACGAATATTACATTTAAAATTAATTTAACGCTATAAAAACTGAATGAGATGAAAAAATTTAAAATAATTTCATTGTTAACACTGGCTCTAACAATATTATGGACCAGTTGCTCAGAAGATTTTCTGAAGCCGGAACCCCTTTCATTTTATGCGCCTGAAAATACTTTTATAAATGCCGATGGATTAAACAGTGCATTAATTGCCTGCTTGCGGAATTCCCGGCATGATGTTTACGGGGACTGCCCTCCGTTTTTGAATGATAATATTTTTTCGGAAGTAGCGGTTGAAGGGACTACCGATAAAACCGGCCCGTTGATGGATATGCCTGCACAGTTGCTTCCCGATTTGAATATGAACAATAAAGACCGAACTTCAATTGGGTGGTTTTGGACTGAAGCGTATAACCGTATTAAATATGCCAACACGGTTGTTTCACGCATCGATGTTCCTGAATGGGATGGAGGAACAAACGACCCGGAACGGAACAACATTCTGGGTAAAGCCTATATACACCGTGCACGAACTTATTATCATTTAACCCAGCATTACGGCGATGTTCCGCTTATTCTGCATGAAATCACCGAGCCACGTCTTGATTTCTACAGCACTACCCGTGAAAGTATTTTGCAGAAATGTAAAAAAGATTTGGAATTTGCAGCACAATGGGTAAAATCCGAAGCTGAAGGTGCTCCGGTTGGCGATGTAAACAAAGCAACAGCAAACCATTTGCTTGCCAAAGTATGTTTGGCTCTGGGTGATTTTGACGGCGCAATTGCCGCCACAACTGCAATAATTAACGATGGATGGCATCAGTTAATGACCGATCGTTTTGGAATTGACAAAGACAACCCAAACCTTGATGTTACCTGGGATTTGCACCAGGAGGCCAATAAAGCTATTCCTGAAAACCGGGAAAGAATTTTTATCTGGGTTGGCAGCGAAACGTTAACCGAAGATGGCGCCAGCGAAAAAATCAGTGTTATGCGGCAGGCAGTGCCTTTCTGGGGTGGTGCCGGTAAAAACAAAACTCCATCGGGAGCAGCAGGATTGAGTGACCAGCCCGCAGGAGTTACTGTTGGTAAAGGTAAAGTTGAAATTGACCAGGTTACCCAATACGGCAGGGGAATTGGAAGGCAAAGGCCTACTCCGTATCTTCAGTTTGATATTTGGGCAGGAGAATTAGGAGATGACCAGCGCCACAATGAAACCAATTGGATGACCATGGAACAATTGGTTTACAACCATCCTGACCTCAAGGCAAACGGAGACCCCTGGTATGGCCAAAACCTGAGAAAATATGACGATAATGGCGGTATTCTTTGCACCGACACCATTCGTTCATGGTACAACTGGCCCTACTACAAACTTTATACTCCTGACCCAACCGACGTAACTCCCGATGGTGGAAACGGAGACTGGTATTGCTACCGTTTGGCTGAAACCTATTTGCTCAGGGCAGAAGCATATTTCTGGAAAGACCAATTGCAACTGGCCGCTGACGATGTAAACGCCATTCGCCAACGGGCAGGCTGTAGCAAATTGTATTCCGCAGGTGAAATAAACATCGGTACCATTCTGGATGAACGTGCCCGCGAATTGTACTACGAGGAATTTAGGAAAGTTCCGCTGGTGCGTATTTCGTATTTGTTTGCTAAAACGGGTAAAACCTGTTACAACGGTAAAACTTACAGCCTGCAAAATATTACAACCGATAATTTCTGGTATGACAGGGTGATTGAGAAAAATGTATTTTATCGCGAAAACGTTGTTGCACCGCACTATACTTACAGACAGGCTCCTTACCTGATTCATTATCCAATTCCGGCCAATGCCATTAATGCAAACAGCCTCGGTCAGATTAATCAGGTTCCTGGTTACCCCGGAACTGCAAATAATGTAACGCCATTAAAATGGGTTGACGGTGAAGGAGAAGGCCAGTTGGTCGAACAATAATTTTTTTTCATAGGGCTATATTTTTTGAATATAGTTTAGTTAGTTAGGTTAAGAGCGCTATCTGCCTTTTTGCAGATAGCGCTTCTTCCTCTTATATATGAAGTATTTAAATTGCATCAATGACTGTAGGACCTAGAAAATAAAAACGGTTTATACATTTCGCAAAAATCATTTTATTTTTTTAAAAGAGTTACCTTTATCATTTTAACTGTTTCAATTAAGAGTTAAAATCAGTTTTAATATTGAAAATGAATAACTATTTAAACTTAAAGTCCAGGATTATGAAAACCATATCTTTCCTTAAATATAAGCTGTTGCTTCTCCTAATCAGTTTTTCATTTTACGCAACATCACAAGATAAAACGCTTATTGGCCAGATAACAACCTTTGATAGTATCCCACTTATTGGAGTAAACATTAAAGTAAAAAGCACTCAAAAATCTGTACAAACCGATTCTTTGGGAAGATTTCAGCTGTTTTGCAATCCCAAGGATAAACTTATAATTGAAGCAGACGGATTTTATACAAAAAGAGTAAAAGTTCCTGAAGACATTCGAATGATGCTCGTTAATCTCGATTTAAAAAAAGGAGAAAATAACCTTGACAAAGCTGAGCAATTTGTAAATATTGGTTACGGTCAGGTCAGTTCAAAGGAATTACTTTATGCTATCTCATCAGCAAATCAGAATGATATCGATTTTTCGAAATATGATAATGTTTTGGATGCCATTCAGGGGCAGTTTCCCGGAGTTACAATTGAAAACGGACAAATAGTTATCAGGGGAACAAAAACATTAACAGGGAGTCAGGGAAACGAAGCACTTATTGTTATTGATGGGATAATTATAAATTCCTCCGATTTAATCAATTTGTCGCCTCAGGATATCAAATCGATAAATGTTCTTAAAGATGGTTCATCTTCTGTTTATGGATCGAGAGGGGCCAATGGTGTGGTTTTAATTGAAACGAAAAAAGGTTCGAGATAAATTCAAAACAAAAATCTTCCCCTGGCATTCAATCAGATTAACCTAAAGAAATTGCAGTTTAACGGCAAATGATCTTTTCATGTCAGCAAATAAAATTATATTGGGTGCTGAAATTTAATCAGGAAATCCAGTATTCAGATGAAAAAAATAATCACCTGCTTTACGGCAAAACAAAACTCAGGGTTAAAAATATCTATACCTGATTTTCCGTCAAGAGTGGTTCGCATCTTAAAATCGAAAACATTATGACCAGTCCATTTAAGTTTTTGCGGCTTCTCGTTGCAATTATTTTTCCAATTGCTATTGTAGCTTTTGGGGGATGTAAAAATACAGAACATCAGAATAATGATAATTCCAACCTGCGCCTTAACACTGCTAATGTATTCACCGAAGATGGTGCCTGGTGCTGGTTTTCCGATCCCCGGGCCATTTATTACGACGAAAATCTTGTTATTACAGGTTGGATTAAAAAAGACGGCTCGGTTGAGGTTGCTTCGCTTGACCTGAATTCACGCGAAAAAAAATTCAATAACATCTACCCGCAAATGGAAGTTGACGACCACGACAATCCTGCTTTTACCATACTTCCCAACGGAAATGTATTCACTATGTTTGCCTGGCATTCCACAAAAAAAGGTGTTATATTCAATCAAACTTTAAATGGCCCCGATGTAAAGTCGTTTGGCGAAAAT
>JAZBNQ010000021.1:0-10945 GCA_036350775.1 Mariniphaga sp. | reverse complement strand
CCCGAAAAACCTACGGTAAAGTTTTCCCGTTTGATGTCGGTCTGTCGGCTCACCCAGTCCACAAAACCGTTTTGGTGGCCCCAGTCCCAGCGCACTTCGCCAAACATTCCTTCAATGTTTGGCCGATAATAAAGAAGGGTATCGGTGAGCATGGCCAGCGGAAAATCAATTCTTCCGCGACGTGGAAAGGCACCAAACAGAAAATCTTTTTGATGGTCAGAATAGGAATAGTAAAGCGTTAACCTGGGTTTGTGATAATCGAGGTCGCTGCCAAATTCCAGCAACTGGCTTAATCCGCCGCGAATCCTGTGATTATCGATTTCCACTCCAATTTCAAAAGCGCCGCGGCTTCCTAAAATACTTTGCGACATGGCCTTGTTGCTATTTGAAAATTCGCGGTTGTCGCCAATTCCTTCAAAAAGCAATTGATATTCAAAATTCTGGGAGAAACCCAAAATTGGGATCAGCACAAAGACAATAAAAATCTGCTTTTTCATTTTTTCGGTTTTCACAGGCGAAAGTAATAAATCATTTGTTAACCCGGTAAAATAAGGCTTTTCGATTAATTCTTTTTATTTTCGGGAGAAATTTAAAAGTTTAGTTATGGCAGTACTAAAATTTGACGAAGTGCCTTACGAGAAAGTTAAAGAAGGACTTCAGCGAAAAATTATTCATACAGATAAATTAATGTGTGTGCTGATTGATTTCAGCAACGGGCCATGGGAAAAACCCGAACCGCCACATTCGCATCCGCACGAACAGACTTCGTATGTGGCTGAGGGGGAAATCATTTTTTACTGTGAAGACGAACCCGACCAGCATTTAAAAACCGGCGACATGTATGCTGTTCCGCCTAATAAAAAGCACACGGTTAAGTTGCTCACTAAAAATGTGCGTCTCATTGATAGTTTTACACCGTTAAGGGAGGATTTTTTGAAATAGGAGGAAGTCCCAGTTTGCAGTCTCAGTTACAGTTTTTAGATTGAGTCCTGCAACTAAAATTTGTAAACCAGTGTCACTCCTTTTTGGGTTCCCAATTGAAAGGGAAAAATGTCGAACCGTTTCAGGTGGTCGTTGTCCCATTTGTACTGGTGGGTAAGATAAACCAGTTCGGTGGAAAAAATTCCGATTCCGGCGCCCATCAGCACGTCGGAAATCCAGTGTGCACTTTTTGCCACCCGCATATAACCTACTGTTGTGGCAACCGAATAGGCACCAATGGAGTACCATGGGCTCAGTTCCCCGAATTCTTTATGCATAAAATGGGCAAACATAAATGCTTTGGAAGTATGTCCCGACGGAAATGAACGAACTCCACCGTTTGGGCGTGGTTCGTTAATCCAGTATTTCAGCCGGTCGGTGATTAATCCGTTTAGCAAAAAGCTTTTTGCCAGCAACGCTGTCCGGTTTCCAAAATTGTTTTTGCCTTTTAAACCGAAAACATTAAAAGCATATACCGCAACTCCCGGTGCATATTGCAAATAATCATCCACGCTTCCGTCGTAGGCCAGATTTTCCTGCATAAAATCCCGGGCATTATTTTTTGTATTGGTGGCAAAATGCAGGGCGGTTCCTGTGGACATCAGCAGGGCAGGGGCAAACCAGGGTTTCAGTCCTCTTTTTTTATCGGGATAACGAAAATTCAACCGATGGACGGAATCTTCATGAAAAAAGCTGAAACTTGAACCGGGATAAATTGAATGGTTGTGGATGAAAGTATTATTTCCAATTTTTTTTTCAGATGCAGGAATATTTGCTAAAACCCCATGAGTAAAAATAAGAATCAGAAATAGCGAGGGAATCAGAATTTTGAGGATCGAAATTTTCACTTTATCCCGAAATGGTTTTTATAAACTGAATGGAGCGCTGGTTAAAAGCATCGGGTTGATCGATGTTGCACACGTGCCCGCTGTTGCTTATCACTTCAAGTTTAGAGTTGAAATGTTTTTTCACCAAATCGGAAACCATAGGCAAAAACATGTGATCGCGGTCGCCCATAAGATAAAGTACAGGTGCCGAAGCTTCCTTTACAATGAATTCTTTCAGATTGAAACGAATTTCGTCTGACATCCGCAACCATTTTTTAAACTCTTTATCGCCCAACCGGATAGCTTCGCTAATGAATAATTTACGCGAATGTGCATGTTTTTTCGAAGGAATTAAAATCCAGGCATTCAGCCTGTAAAGCCACATATAAGGCAAAATGGAGTTGAGCAGTTTGGCGGTATTTACCAAAACATTAATTTTTTTGTTGAATTGCACTACAGCGCCGCCTAAGATTATGGATTCAGCTCTGCCAGGTGCAAGTTTGTCAATTGACCTGATGATAATGCAGCCAAGCGAAATACCTACAAAATGGGCTTTCTCAATTTGCAGGTGATCCATGGTTTTTACCACGTCGAGCGCAATCTCGTCAAAACGGTACAATTCTTCTTTGGAATAATGTGCTTTTGATTTACCATGGCCACGCAGATCAACCAGAAGTACATTGAAGTGTTTTTTGAAATCGCGCAGCTGCCGAAACCAAACAACATTGCTGCCGCCGGCTCCGTGAACAAAAACCACCCAGGTTTTCGATGTTTTATGGCTGAATATTTTATGATATAACATCGGGCTAAAAATATACATTTATATTACAACTTCAAATTGCCGGATTTGTTTGAAAATAAAAAAACTCATCCGAACCACATTTTACCCGGATGAGTTTTTCCTATTTTCCCAATACTTTAAATATCAGAATATTCTGTAGGATGCAACAATTGTTTTACTGAATTGGAAACGGTATTTTTGTATTTCTCAATTGCCTTCATGGTTTCCCATTCCGGATGAGTTCTGAAAGTATTCCAGTGTTCCTCGTGCGATTCCATATCAGAAAAGGTGGTCATGTACATTAAGTTAGGCATGGTGTTTCCCGAAATAACTTCGCCATAAAAAACAGCCTGAAAATCGAGCCGGTTAAATAAATCAATTTCACCACCTTCGTTAAACATTTCTACTTTTTTACGGTAATATTGTTCAGTTGGGCCTTCATAACTGCGCAGTTCATAAATTCTTTCCGACGGTGGTGTTTTATGATTGGGAACACCAAATTCGGGCATTTCACTAAATGCTTTTAAAAGAACTGATTCAATCCGTTCATAAGGAGGATTGTCATGTTTCGCGTTGATGTATTCCGATCCAGCAGCCTGGTATTGTGTGTCTTTAGCTAGTTTTGACTCAATTTTGTCCAGATCATCAAGTTTTTTCATTGGAATAAATACAATGATTTTTTTCCCGGCCTCCTCGTTGCTTTCAATGGGTTTAAAAACGCCTACTTTGTTTATGCCAGCGCGGTGCAAAGCAGGAAGATATGCATTCTTCAGGTAGTTTTCAACTCTCATTTCCTGTGCTTTGTCTTTCAGGTTGTAAATTTTTAGCTGGTAATAATCACGAGCTGAAATTTGAAAACTGAAAACGAACAGAATTGCAACCAGGAAGATTCCAACCGAATAAATTTTTTGTGATTTCATTTTTGATTTTTTAAAATTATTTAATTTTTCCCCGGGTAAACCGGGCTCATCCACTCTTCTTTGGGAAGGTATTTACTTCCGCTGGCCCAACGAATTCCTCTGAGAAAAAGTTCCATCAGTTCCGGCGAATTGAAATCATCAGCAACGTGCCCGGGCGAAAGGTAAAAAACCCTTCCTTTGCCAAAGGTTTTTTTCCAGGCAACGGGCATTACCGCACCATCAATCCAATTGTCGAATTCGCCGGTAAAACTGGTGGTTGCAAGTACTTTAACATTGGGATCGATATGCATGTAGTATTGTTCCGAATTCAGTTGAAAATCATTGATGCCACGTGTGATGGGATCGTTTTTATCGGTAATGTTAATGGTATGGTTGTGAATGTTGCCCGGGTGAGCAACCCATTGTCCGCCCACCATATACTGGTATCCTGTATTTTCGCGGAATGAATCACCCAATCCTCCATGAGCTCCGGCAATCCCGGTTCCGTTTTTCACCGCATCAAGCAAACCTTTTTCCTGTTCTTTCGAAATTTTCCCCATGGTCCAGGCCTGAATAATTAAATCGACCGAGGACATCAGCTCTTTGTTGGCGTAAACTCCCAGTGAATCTGAAACAGTGATAATGGCTCCTTCCTTTTCAAGAAGTGGTTTCAATTTGTAGGTGACCTGTTTGGGCTCATGTCCTTCCCAACCTCCCCAAACCATAAGTATTTTTTTCCCTTTTAACGAGGGAAGTTCATCCTTGGCAAGTTGTTGAGCATGAGTATTTTGTGTGATGAGTGAGAATATAAAAAGGATTACAATTCCTAAAATTTGGGTTATAAAATTTCTTTTAATCATATTTTAAAAGGTTTATTTGATTTTAAAAGAACTGTAAAAATAAAGATATTATTCATTCCAGGCTTCACTCAGGGCTTTAAAACACCCGGCAGATTTATCTATTCTTTCAGAATTAGCAGTTCCCCGGTAACTGTCCATAAAATTTCTGGCCGATCCCCAAACGGTTTGCAACATGCCAAGATACCTGGGTTTCATTTCTTTGGTCGCCGAATCGATAAACAGCCGCATCATTTTTTCCTGTTCCACTGCATTTTCAGCATTTCTCCATGGGCAGGTAAGTACCTGCAAACCTTTTGAAGCAAACAAAAAGGCGGTGGGGTCGGGTCGTTCGTAATGCCAGTCGCAAATCACTACATCCTTCGGAATCATATCGATGGCGCGGTGGGTGTTATTGTAGCTGCCTTCCCAAAGTCCGATTCCGGTAGCTTTTCCGTCAATAAGCCGGTCGCCCCACATCCAGAGTTCAGTTCCCGATTTGGCCAGATGGTTTCTGATTTTTGTGACTTCTCCTGCAAACAGTTCCGCTTTATCATGCCCGTAACAGCGGGGACAATCTTCGTGGCCAATGTAAAAAACTTCATCCAGCCCGGCATGAAATCCATCAGTTTCGAAAACGTCCACAATTTCATCCACCAAAGCGAAAACTACTTTGTGTACGTCCGGGTGGAGCGGGCAGTAACTTTTACAATACAAACCATCAGGATTTGGCCATTTGTATTCGCCGGGCTCAGGAAGTTTGATGTTGGGTGTTTCGTCGAATTCGGGATAAACTTCAAGCAATTTTCCCAAATTGCTGTGCCACGACTGGTGCCCAAATAGGTTAATTTGCGGAATTAGCCTGATATTATTTTTCCGGCAAACCTCAACCAGTTTTTTAACATCGGTTTTAGTCAATGGGTTATTCCCCTGAAGTTCGGGGTGCGATTCGTATTCAAAACCCCAATCTACTCTCAAAATAAGCAGGTTAAGTCCAGAAGGCGCCAGTTCATTTTCTATAAACCCTGCAAAATCATCCACCAGTTCAGGTGGTGGTGCAGCAATACATAATCCGCGAACAGGATATGGAGATTCAGCTTGAAGCAGTTTTGCTGCCAGGAGAAAAATAATTGATATGGTTAAAAATCGGTTCATGTTACAAATGATTTTAAAGGGCAGAAGTTACAAATTTCAGTGGAAAAATTTAATTATTAAGTAAATCGTTTACATTAATTGTATAAAAAGGACCTTTGGAAGCCGGTACCTTGTTCATGCTCACATGAATAAGCATTTGGGCAGGCTCAAACATAACGCACTGAAGGTTTTCATTGGGTTTACGAGCTTGATGCATGGCGGTTTTGAGGTGTTTCAATTTGAATTTTCCATAATTTTTCCTTGCATTTATCATCAACCCGGAAAGCCGTTTGTCATTATCTGGTTTGGCAAACATTCCTGAAGTATAAAAATAATTGGTTGCTGCCAAAACACCTTTATTCCCTTCTCGAACAGCAAAATTGTCGATACCTAATTCCGCAACAATGGCTTCATTTTTATCAGCACACATCACATTAACCGGGATGACATGTTTTTGAGAAGTAAGAAAGTCAATCATGCCTTTTGCTGAACTTTGATTTTCAGCGGCCGTTTGCATCAGCAACTGAATGGGAAGTCCACCTTCTGAATTGTCTTCTTCCTTTCCATTGTAAACCAGCATGTTGCCATAGCAAATTCCTTTTTCGTTGATTCCGGTAAAAGTTCCGGCAAGTCCAAGAAATGAGGACGAAACTGTTGCAAAACCGTTTTCAGGATGTTTTACCACGATAATCCCCAGTGCCTTGTTTATTCGTTTAAAATCATAATCGGCATTCCTTCCCATAAGCAATTCCCCGTTTTCTGTAGCATCGCCCCAAACGGCCAGCACACTGCATGAAACCCTCGGTACCGTATTTATAGCCAGCAGTTTGTGGTAATCAACTCCTGAAGAACCCGACATCCCTGAAATAAATTCAATGGTTTCAACCGGCAGATGAGGTTCAGATTTTGTTGCGGTTTGTAAAAATTCATTCAGTCTGTTTTCGGGGAAAAACCTGGTGGTAATGTAATCCAGTCCCTTTAATTGTTTTTGCAGGATGGAACCATATTGCCTGCCCATTTCTGATGGAGTTCCATAAAGGTGAATAACAGGGAATGAATGGAAATATTCGAGCCGGGGAGTTCCGGAAGAAGCTTTATTAAACTCGTTCCATTCAGGATTGAAAACTGCATGGAACGCAGTGTATGTTTTGCATCCCGGTAAAATCCCGGCACATGCCAGCAAGATTATTACCGGGAAAACCCTGAGGATTCCCGAAATCCTCAGGGTTTTACAAAATCTTTTCATTAGAAATCAGTGTAATCCCATTTTCCACGGTAGGATCTTCCAACCATAAGATTGGCATAATCGTCGCCAATAAATTGTTCTTTTTCAGGATCCCACAATAAGGGCCTTTGCAATTCATAGGCAATGTTGGTTACATTACAAACAGAAGCTGTGCGGTGTCCGGTTTCCACATCAGAAACTGGTTTGGTGCGGTTTTTCATAGCATCTACCCAGTCCTGGTAATGGTTATCGCTGTAATAAACCCGTTTATCAGTAGGTTTTAATTCGGCTTTGGCCAGCTTCTCATTGGGGAACGTGCGCAGGAAACTGCGGCTCACTTCAATTCTCCCTTCAGTTCCGATAAACTGAACGGCATTTCCGTCTTCTTTTCCTCCCCATAATTTATGGTTTACACGAACTCCGTTTTCATACACCATGGTTAACCCGTGAGTTTGTTCCGGTTTGGAAGGAGGTAAAAATTTCACCGGACCTGATTCGTCCATTCCGAGTGCCCACTGTGCAATGTCGAACATGTGTGCGCCCCAGTCGGTAATCAGGCCGCCGCCAAAATCACGGTATCCGCGCCACCAGGCCCATGGTCCGTCGGTACTTAAAGGCGCCAGATCTTCGTGGTAGCCACGGTAAAGTGACGGACCAACCCATTCGTTCCAGTCCAAACCTTCCGGAACCGGCTGGGTGGGCAAATCGCACTGTTTCACTGGTTCGCCAACACTTACATTTATCTCTTTAATTTCGCCAATATAGCCATTGCGAACCAGTTCCACTGCATGGCGAAAATCGCGCCACGAGCGCTGCATGTTACCTGTTTGAAAAACGCGGTCGTATTTGCGGGTGGCATTTACCATGGCCCGACCTTCGGCAACCGTTAAAGCCAGCGGTTTTTCACAATAAATATCTTTTCCTGCTTTGGCGGCGTCAACAACTATTTGAGCATGCCAGTGGTCGGGTGTAACAATAACTACGGCATCTACATCGCTGCGCTCCAGCAATTCGCGGTAGTAGTGGTAGGGTTCCACTTTTAGGTTCAGGCCTTTATTTGCATTGTTTTTGTTGGCAGCCTGTACAAAATTATCCAGCTTGCTTTTAAAAACATCACATGCTGCAACAACAGCTGTTTCCTTACATTTGCCAATGCCATTCAGTAACGTGGGAACTTGTTTCCCGGTACCGATGTAACCCAGGTTAATACGATCGTTGGCAGCTACAAATCCTTTTCCGCCCATCACATGGCGGGGAATAATTGTTACTGCCGCAGCGCCGGCGGCTGCTTTTCCAATGAAATTTCTGCGGTTCATTTTATTCATTATAAGAGATTTAATTGATTTAAATATAGCTATTGTATTTTTTGTATTTCATTTTTTCGATGTACAAACTTAAAAATTATTCTGAATCAGGATTTCTTGCACACCTGAATCCGGTATTAAAAAGTGACGTTTCCTTTGAATTCATGGAGCGTCCACTTACCGAAAAGCTGTCTTCACCGTTTTGGTCAAAAAAGAATGACCCGCCGCGAATGACCTTTACATTCGAATCAGCCCTGTATGATTCATTGCTGCCCGGATAAGGTTTGTAGGTATCGGCGCACCATTGCCAAACGTTTCCTCCCATGTCAGTCAGTCCGGCTTCGTTTGCACCAAAAACACCCACCGGAGAAGTGTAAAGATAGCCGTCGTTTGTTTCAGGTGCATTTATTTCTCCCTGCCAGGTGTTGGCAAAATATTGCCCGTTGATTGAAATTTCATTTCCCCAGCTAAATTTTTCTCCCGAATTTTTTCCGCTGCGCGCCGCATATTCCCATTCGGCTTCAGTTGGCAGGCGTTTTCCGGCCCATTCGGCATAAGCCACAGCATCGTTCCAGCTTACGTGGGTTACAGGGTGACTGTTTTCGGCATCGGGTCCTGTCGGTCCAAACGGTTTGAGCCATGTGGCCCCCGGCAAAAGTTCCCAGGTTTGTTTTTCAAGATTAAAAACACCTGAATCGCCAAATTTTTCTGCTTCGGTTTTAAACCCGGTTGCTTCAATAAAAGATTTAAACTGCGCTACTGTAACCGGAGATTTGTCGATAAAAAAGGGATCAATGATTACTTCGTGAGCTGGTTTTTCGTTGGGCAATCCTGTTTCTGACCCCATTATAAAAGAGCCGCCTTCAAAAAAGATCATTTGGCCCGGTTCGTTATTTTGTTGATTTTCCACTTCAGAACGGATAGGAGGTGACTCGGATTGCACCAGTTCAGACTGATTATTTAGTTTGGCCTGTTCTGATTTTTTGGATTTGTTGCCCGAACAGGCCGTAAAAATTAATAGCAGCAGTATTGAAACAATTTTGTTCATTATATAAAATTGGAATTGTAAAAATGGTTGATTTTATTAATTGATCAAAACAAAAAGTATTTTTTGATGGAAATTTATGATTTGATAATCATTTTTATCATTTGAAAACAAAATTCATTTTTTGATTGTTTACCTTGCAATTACAAATAAGTTAGAAAATAAGATATCCGAAAAAAAGTTTCTGAACAATGGCAATAACCTTTAAAAGTTAAACTTGAAAAAAATTGTTCAGGATAATAAATGGTCACCTGCTTTGTTGCGGGTGGCCATTTTCTGTAACAAAACGGAATAAAAACTGAGTCAAATAATTACATTTGAAACTCAAAATTTATTTTGGTACCGGATTTAATTTTGAAATGAATCATGAAAACGCGTTGGATTACAATAAATTCTATTCTTTTGTTACTGGCTCAAATTACCTATTCCCAAACTTCAACTCTGGAAATCCGGATAAAAAACCAACCTGATTATCCGGTTGTTATTGGCACCCTACGTGGCGAAAAATTTTCACCGCTTGACACACTCGAACTTCGGCGGATGAATACGAACAGTACCCAAAAGGGTGTTTCCTGGCAGTTTCCGGTCAATGCTTCAATAGGAATGTACCGCGCTATTTTCGGCCAAACCACCTATGCCAGGGTAATGGATGAGCCGCCGCAGCAACTTGATTTCATTTTTAATCATGAAAATATTATTCTTGAAACCGATTTTAAAGCGCCACTGGATAGTTTAAAAATAGTTCAGTCGGAAGAAAACCTTTTGTGGTTCAATTTTTTAAAAAAGGAACAGGAGTTTAGTGACAAACTGGAACTGCTGGAAAAAGAAGTGGATTATTTTCAGGCAAAATTAACTGAAATAAAAAATGCACCTGACGCAAAATCCTCTTTGAGGGAGGTTGAAACACAAATGGCCCGAAAAGCCAATGCATTTAACCAGATGCAGTTGGAAAGAAACAGTTTCATTGAAAAACTAGTGCAGGAAAATGAAAATTATTTCTCAACCGGTCTTATTAAATTATTTCAGGAACCTTTTCAGGATGGCTTTTTAAGCCGGCAGGAGCGACGTGAATATTACCAGGATGAGTATTTCAGGTATTTTGATTTCTCTGATGAATCACTTATTCACGCCACCGTTTTAACCGATAAAATTTTTGATTACCTGGTAACATTTAACCAACCCGGATTATCAAACAAACAGCGGGAAATGGCCTATTTGAAAGGAGTAAATAAAATCATGCGCGAAATTGAGCAGGATAACGATGAAGCTGCCAATCCTGTTTTTGATTTTGTTCTGGATTACCTGGTTACCGGTTTTGAGCGGTTAAACATGGAAGGGATTTTAATTCATCTGGCAGAAAATTATTCAGCAAAGCTTTGCCAAAGCGATGAAAAAACAACTCTGCAGCGTAAACTGGAAGCACAAAAAATGAAAACAGGCACCGTCGTTCCGGATTTTACACTGAATGATTTAAACGGTGACCCAGTTACATTAATGCACGTACTTAAACCGAAGAACCTGATTGTTTTTTGGGCAAGCTGGTGCCCGCATTGCACCGAAATGCTTCCGCAGATAAAAGGTTGGTACAACCGTGTTGAAAATAATGAACTGGAAATAATTACTGTTTCTTTGGATACGGACAAAGCTAAATGGCAACAGGCCGTTTTTGATGCCGGATTTGAAGCATTTTACAATCTTTCTGATTTGCAGGAGTGGGATGGCGATGTGGCTGAAAAATACAACATTTACGCCACACCCACCATGTTTATTATTGATGATAACCTACGGATTCTGGCAAAACCAATTTCTGTGAATGAGATGATTGAATATTTTGGGAAATGAACAATCTTAATTTTCGGCATCCAATATTTTTTATTGAATCAGGCACCTAAAATGAAATTTGGATTTTTTTT
>JAZBNQ010000020.1:0-2412 GCA_036350775.1 Mariniphaga sp. | reverse complement strand
GTTAAAATTGCAATTTTTGTTGGCCAAATTAAATTTTAGGTGTATCCTTCCCTGGAAAATGCTCATACCATTCTTTCCAGAAAATTTGCACCTCGGTTTTCATCTCTTTGGCCAGCGAAAGAATTCCGATGAGGTTGGGAATGGTCATTAATGCAATGGTAATGCCCGACAACGTCCATACAATAGTGGTGTCGGTAAAGGAAGCCAGGAAAAACCCGAGTACATACAAAATTCGGTAATAAATAATGCCTTTAATTCCAAACAGGTAAGTCACTGCCCGGTCGCCATAATACGACCAGCTAATGGCCGTGGAAAAGGCAAACAGCAGCAAACCGATGGCTACAATATATTTTCCGTAATCGCCGAGCCAGCTTCGTGTAAAGGCAACGGTGGTAAGCGGTGCACTGTGTAATAACGAGTTGCCCGTGAGGTAAATTCCTGTTTGGCTGACCAGTTTTCCTGAATTAAACGTAATGCTTCCGGTAAACGGTTCGTTGTTTTCCCAAACTATAACATCTTCGGCTACCGAGCGGGCGTGCAGAATGGTCGGTTGGTTCTGAATGATTCCTTCCGTAACTTCCAGATTTCCGTTTAAAAGCGGTAGATTGGTTTCTCCTGCAAGGAATTCAAACAATTTTTCCTGGTCGGCAGGTTTTGATTCATCGTATTGACCTTCAAATACCAGCAAATCGGTTTCCTGGAACCGGTTGGGAAGTTTTTCGTTCCAAACTCCCGAAGAAAGTAATACAAGTCCGGTGAGTGTACAAATAATAATGGTATCAATAAACGGTTCGAGCAAAGCTACCAACCCTTCTGAAACAGGCTCGTGGGCACGTGCGGCAGCGTGTGCAATAGGCGCAGAACCCTGGCCGGCTTCGTTGGAAAACAACCCCCGGTTAACTCCACGGTTAAATGCAAACGCAATACTTCCGCCTAAAAATCCACCAACGGCAGCCGTTCCGGTAAACACATCACCGATAATGGCTGCAATGGAAGGAATTATATTTTGGTAATTGAACGCAATAACCAGGATAGCGCCCGAAAAATAAATTAATGCCATAATTGGTACCAACCGCGAAGTGACTTTTGCAATACGCTTTATTCCACCAAGGATTACAAGAGCCAGCAATACGGACAAAACTGCCCCGGTGAGCACATGGTTTAAGCCAAAGGTTTCGTAAAGTGAATTGGAAATACTGTTTATCTGGGGAAGGTTTCCTGTGCCGAATGAAGAAAAAATGGTTGCTGCTGCAAACAATGCACCCATTACTGCGCCGGTTTTAATTACCTTTTTATTTTTTAACTGAATGTTCAATCGGCTTCGCATATAATACATAGGCCCGCCTGCAATGGAACCGTCGGCTGCTTTTTCGCGGTATTTGTGCGAAAGGGTAACCTCCACAAATTTGGTGGTCATACCTACGGCAGCCGTTACCAGCATCCAAAAGAGTGCTGCCGGCCCGCCCAGGTGAATTGCCAGCGCAACCCCTGCAATATTCCCGGTACCCACCGTTCCCGAAAGGGCAGTTGTAAGAGCCTGAAAGTGGGAAGTATCGCCCTCATCTCCTTTTTTATCGAATTTCCCCATTACAATGCGAACAGAATGGCGCAGGTAACGAAATTGCGGAAACTTCAGGTAGATAGTAAAAAACAGACCGGTACCAAGTAATAAAAAAACGAACCATTGTGATCCGCCTATCTGATTATCGATTAGTGATAAGAAATTGTTCAATTCGTTCATTTCAGGTTCATTTTTTTTAATTCCGGCTAAAAATAACAATCTATTTCATAAATTAGCAACATAATTTTTAAAAGTAAGCATCATGTTACCCAGATTTCTTTTAGCCGACAACTCTTTGGAAACGCCCGAAACCATTTTTGTGGTGCATACCGAAACACCACGTTTTATTATTGAAGCTGACATTGACGACTTCGAAAGTAACCAGCAAATTCACTGGATTGATGGAGAGCCGGGCGATGAAGATCTGATTGCCCAATTAATTAATGAAGCTGAAGAGTTTCTGGAAAAAGAGTTTGAAAACGAAGAATTTCTGGACAACGACGAAGAAGAATAAGTTATGGAAACCAGAAGTCAACCGAAAAGGCTCTATCGCTCCGGCGACCGGATTTTGGGTGGAGTGCTGGCAGGATTTGCCGAATACATTTATGCCGATAAAACGGTGGTTCGCCTGCTTTATGCCTTAGTTTCCATCCTTTCGGCCGGATTTCCCGGATTGCTGATTTACATTGTTGCGTGGATAGTTATTCCTGAGCGGCCTTTGGAGAATTAGTTTTCTTTTTGCCCGGTTTTTTTACAACCAAAAAAGCGCCCGAAATAACCAACGAGGCACCTAAAATGGTTACCGGAGAAAACCGTTCATGGGCAATCCAGTCCACACTCATCCAGGTAAG
>JAZBNQ010000019.1:0-2209 GCA_036350775.1 Mariniphaga sp. | reverse complement strand
GGCGGAGGGAGGAAAGTCCGGGCAACGCAGGGCGCCGTGCTTCCTAACGGGAAGTTCTTTGAAAGGGGAAAGCAGCGTAACAGAAAATAACCGCCTTGTTCCGATTGTATTCGGGACGGGGCACGGGTGAAAAGGTGGGGTAAAAGCCCACCGGTGGTTGTGGCAACACAATCAGCCGTACGCCTCACGGGTTGCAAAGCCAAATATATCCTGATTGCGCGGCTGTTGCAGCGCAGCGAAGTTGCCCGCTTCGTTTCCGGATGCACACCGGACTTCAGGAGGGGTAGGCTGCAGCGATCCTGGCAGCGATACCAGGACCAGATAAATGATAAAGGTTCCTCTGTTGAAAAGTGGAGGGATACAGAACCCGGCTTACAAGCCTGCCATTTTTTCTTTTTTTCTGAAAAGAAATATCAAAGATCATCCTGCCACCGTTCCGAAGGATCTTTTGGCATTGAAACCGTTTTCCAGGAAAACCTGAAAACTTTTGGTTTTACAAGCTTTTCAAAATCTTCATATTTAAGTTTGATCAATTCTGTATGTGTGCCGGCATTAAAGGCAATTTCTTCGTTTTTAGTCAAAACTTCGGCAACAAATACTTCCATGTCGTATAAATTTCCAAACGGCGGCATGGCGCCCACTTCGCAGTCGGGAAAATGATACTTAAACTCAGCTTCATTTGCGAGGCTAATTTTTTTAGAACCAAGAAATTTTTTGAGTTGCTCAAAATCGACCTGGTACGAAGCCGGAAGAACGGCCATCGCCATTTTTTCATCGATTTTTATCATTACGGTTTTTGCAAATTCCTTACCCGAAACATGGGCGGAGGACGCTACTTCCTGCGCAGTGTAAGCGTTGGAATGTTTTACAGAAACATACTTAACGTTGTTTTCATCAAGAAATGTTTTTAATTTTTTTGCTGGCATGGCATTAAATTTTAATCCGTTAATAATTCTGAATTACATTTTCGCTATGCAACGGGCTCTCTGAAAAGATTCTACTTTTTAAAACAGGAAAGGTTTCAAAAACTTCTCTTCAATTTTCAATACAAAATCTGAATTACAGTGGATTAATCTTTTCCGGAGGTTCTGGTTTGGGTGTATCTTCCTCATCGTTGAAGTTACAGACCATCAGGCCGGCTTTTTTTATGAGGTAATAGGCTATTGCCAGCGCAATAATTAAAACGCCAATGCCAATTATCGTATCTCCGTCAAGTTCTTCTATTTTCAGTATCACAATTTTTCGGGCAATGGCAATAATGGCCACAAGCACCACCACTTCAACATGCACCTGGTTTTGTTTCAGATAAACTTTTATGGTGTCGAGCAATTCAATTCCAATAAGTACCAGTAAAAACACGCCAAACAAATCCATTAAATCATCCAGGTCCATCACCAGGTAATCAGACTGAACAATGTTTCTCACCAGGTAGTATCCTAACTCTACAGTGGCAAGAATCAGGATTATAGACATCATAACAATGAGGACATAAATAATATTTTTTTCAATATACCTGGCGAATTTTTTCATGGTCTTAATAAACTTAAGGGTGATTTATTTTAACTACTCTTAAGGTTTTAAAGGTATTAATTTTAATGAAATAAATGCCTGTTTGGTAGCCGGAAAATGAAATTACAGCTTTGGGCGAGCTGAAGCTGTAGCTGTTTATTAAATTTCCTGAAACTGAAAAAACTGAAATATTCAATGATGATTCCCGACTATATATGTTTAATTCATTGGAAATGAAGGTGGGAAAGACTTTCAACCCGTTTTCTGAGTGCTGAATTTGTGGATTTGCACTGCTGGAAACATAGGTTTTTAATTCAGGCATTTCATCAAGTGTAAGCACATAATCATGTGCCAGCATTTTTTCCCAGAGATCAAGGGAATTGTATTTGCTGTCGCGCACAAAAATGCCATACCAGGGCATAAAATACGACCACGGTACCTCGTCTTCCACCAGGTTATCGGCATCAGGAAACGAGCCACATTCGCTTAACGTTATCATCTTTTTTCCGCCAAACATATCGTTCAACTGGTTAAATTCAAGAATTTGAGAACTGTGATCGCCTTCTTTATAAATATCTCTGCCAATAATATCCACTACGTCGTCGCCGGGGTACCAGTTATAATCGTTTTGCTGGCTGGTCCAAACCCAAATCAGGTTTTTCAGTCCATGGTGATTTACCATTCGGTCATACATCAGCCG
>JAZBNQ010000018.1:0-15713 GCA_036350775.1 Mariniphaga sp. | reverse complement strand
TCCGAATTCTTCATCATCGATTTGAAGAAAAACCAGGCAAAAACCAATGCAAGAATGGAAGCAAATGGAACTAAAATAAACATGCTACTCATAAGATGATAATTTTTATGTAACAAACGTTACGGTTTAGATTACAAATTTTTGTTTTTATTTCGAATTAAAATTAAAGTCTGGTTACTGCCACAAAAAAAATCAATCCGACAAAGATAAATTTTATAATGAAAAGCCAAATTGCAGAATTGTGAATTCCACTCAGAATGAAAATAAATTAACACATCATTTCAAATATGAATCAGGGCATGACGATCCTTCCCATTCATTAGAACTGTAAGCGGCTCTTCAAATTCAACATGTTTTATAAAATCCGTTTCATTTACCAGTTTTTGATGTTTTAAAACATCCAAATTTAGTTTTGTATTGCTGGAATTATGCGAAACAGAAAAATAACCTACGTTCATGGATGTAACATTATGGAAAAAATGTGATCCCAATGAAGCATCCAGGGGGTAATTGGGCAAACCCATTTCAACAATAACACGTGCTTTTGAAATATGTGCCCATAAAACCGGAATTCCGGTAAACGGATCACGGGATCCCCACCTTCCCGGTCCAATTAAAATATATTCCTTTTTACTGGTTTCGAAATACTGGTTTAGCTTGCTTATTTCTTCTGCCATTTGTCTGGTTTTGGTTTTGTCAAAAGTTTCAGGATCAACATAAACCACGTCCTTAATTGTATTTATTTTTCCATTACCCATGCCACGTTCTGCATACATAAAAACACCTTCTTCATCTACCTGTCCGAGGTCAATGTCAACTTGATGTTCCACCCTGATAAGCGGTTTAATCTGAAGCAAATAAAAAGTAGGGAGTCCGTTTTCGGCTGAATCAAGATCCAGTGCATATTCAATTTCAACCGGAGACCCCATAGCTTCTTTAAAAAGTTTTAGCAGTATCTGTAATGTTTCTGCAAGAGGTAAATAATTGTACTTTAAAATATTGGCAAAATCAATTACTTTGGGGCCATCACCCTGTATTCCAGGTATCAAATCGTCATTCTCCATTAAATAGGTTGATGCAGAATGCTCCAAAGTTCCATCTTGCTCTGCGTCCCTAATGCGGTATTTTTTAATAAATGCATCTTCGCCTGCTGTAACCAAATCAATTTTTGAAACTGAGAGATCGATGGCATAAAATTCTTTTTGTGAATTTCGCAGCAAATCTCCAATTGTTGTTGGATTGATGTTGGGATACCTTGGGCAAAAACGGAATGAATTTTCACCACCAACTACATACATGCCCAAACCAACTGCTGCAACTGAAAATCCATCCTCGGGCTGCATATATGAAATTGGATAATAATTATATGACTGTGCAACCCCTGAAATAGTAGGATAATACTTATTGTTGTAATTCTGTCCCACCACTTCCTGAATTACAACTGCCATTTTCTCTTCTTCAATTTTATAATGAATAGCTTCGAAATAGGCCTGCGCCGATTCTGTAAAAATGCTTGAATAAACCAACTTTACAGCAGTTTCAAGTTGATTGTAGCGTACCTCTGTATCGGGATGGTTATTGGGAATCAAATATGTTGCGTAAACCCCCGAAAAAGGCTGAAGTAGTGAATCTTCAAACAAACCCGATGACCTTACAGCAAGTGGCTTGTCAACTTTTTTTACAATTTCCATAAGTCGTTCCCTGATTTTCTCATCAAATTCGGATTCGAGAAAATGCTGGCGTATGGAATTATAGTCGTTCAACGAATATATATCTTCATACAAATTATTGGTTTCCACAAATTTATCAAATTCAAGCGCGCCAATAACGGTGGTAGCCGGAATTCGAATATTCAAATCGGGAATCAGTTTGTGAAAGTCGATATTTTCAATGAAATTGCAAATAAAAGCAATTCCACGGCCTTTCCCACCCAGGGAACCTTTGGCCATGCGAACAACCAGCCTGTTGGATTTTACAAGCAAGGCATCGAAATTCACGATTGTACCTTTCAGTTTTTCGAAGCGGGAAGTTTTAAAAACATCGAGACAAAACTGCCGGAGTTCTTCAGCCGATTCAAAGTCTTCCGTTTTTATCGGACGCAAAAGTTCAGCCATGTTAATTTCTCCTCGTGCCATCAACCAGGTAGAAAAGGAATTCCTCCGACCATGATACAATAGAGCCTCAGCAGGAATTTCCCGGAATTTTTCCTGAAATTCATGCAGGTTTTCAGCTTCGGTAATGGGTTTACCGTCTTTACCCTTAAAAACAAAATTTCCAAAACCCAGTCGTCGGTAAAGGAAATTCAAAATATCCATCGAAAGGCTTTCTGAATTTTTATTGATGAATTCGGCCTGGATTTCTTTAGCACGAGCTGCATTGGAAATTTCCTGTGACTGAAGCAAAACAGGAATAGGATATTTTAATGTGTTTTTAGCATACTTAAGCAAATCAATGCCTGCATCGCCCTCTTCTTTGCCGCCTTTTTCAAATTTTACATCAGATATTACACAAAGCATGTACCTGCGGTAGCTGTTAATTATCTGAACAGCTTCTTCATACGTATCAACAAGTATAACTTTGGGACGCGCACGCATTTTTAAAATCTTATGCAATTCATCTTTGGCATCTTCCTGTACCAGAATTTGAGTTTGGGTCATTATGGTAGTGTAAAGCATGGGCAAATAACGTGAGTAATACTGAATGCTGTCTTCAACCAGTAAAACAACACGCACGTTACCATTTTGTGTATCGCGGGCCACATTTTTTTTGTCCTCAATATATTTAATCATGGCCAAAAAAACGTTGGAGTTTCCGTTCCAGACAAAAATCCGGTCAATAAAATTTAGTTTTCGTCCTTCGGCCTGAAAAAAACGCAGGTCGGCATTGTTATTAGCCAGCAATAACAGCGGTATTCGGGGGCGAAGCTTACCAATTGCACGTGCTGTTTCAACGGCAGAATCTTTATCTAAACCGGCCATTACAATGATTAGATCAAAATCTTTGTGTTCAAGTGTAAGCAAGGCATCTTCGGTGGAATTTACGCTGGTAAAACGGGGTGCTGCATACAAATTTAACTGAAGGTATTCGCCAAAAATTTTATCGCTGAACTGCCCTTCACGAACAATGGTATAAGAATCATACAGGGTAGCCACAAGCAAAACTTCCTTTACCTTGTATGGCATAAGTTCCTGAAAAATATCCCGGTCAGTTTTTTTTCGTTTATAAATGCTTGCCAGTGTAATGTCTTCTATATTTAAATTCATATATCCCAAATTTAATCCGCTGAAATTAACGATTTTTCAGGAAAGATATCCAGAAATTGGAAAGTTTGAAAAGCAAAAAAAGGCGCTGTAAAAACTACAGAACCTTCATGTATGATTTAATCTTCTTAGTTAGTCTAATTTGTGAATGACCAAACCTGACCGAAGTTTCGGCTCGAACCAGGTGGTTTTTGGCGGCATAATGTTTCCGCTGTCGGCAATATCGATGAGTTGTTGCATGGAAACCGGGTAAAGGGCAAAAGCAGCTTTCATTTCACCGGAATCCACTCGTTTTTTTAGTTCACCCAAACCACGAATTCCGCCCACAAAGTCAATTCGTTTTGACGTACGTAAATCAGTAATTCCGAGAATTGGTTCCAAAACATGTTGTGATAAAATGGTTACATCAAGAACACCGATGGGATCATTGTCGTTAAATGTTCCCTTGCGGGCAGATAGTTTGTACCAGTTGCCACCCAGATAAAAACTGAATTCATGATGCCGTGAAGGTTTATAAATTTCCTGCCCCATATTTTCCACAATGAAAGCTTTGTTCAGTTCTGTCAGAAAACCTTGTTCAGAAAGTCCGTTCAGGTCGGTAACCACCCGGTTATAATCAATAATTTGCAACTGATTGTCCGGAAAATGAACGGCCATAAAATAGTTGTATTCTTCTTCGCCGTTATGTTTGGGATTTTGTGCTGTTTTTTCCAGGCCTATCCGGGCGGCGGCGGCTGTCCGGTGGTGCCCGTCGGCCACATACGTGCAGGGCACTTTTGTTTCGAAAAGCTGCTGAATGGCTTTGTTTTTTTCCGCATCGTTTACAACCCAGAAATGATGTCCGAAACCGTCTTCGGCTGTAAAATCGTAAAGCGGTTTATTGTTTGAAACAATTTCGTTTACAATAGCATCTATTTCAGGTACTGCCTTGTAGGCAAAAAACACAGGTTCGATATTGGCATTCAGGTAACGGGTAAGCACCATCCGGTCTTCCTCTTTTTCGGGCCGGGTTAATTCATGCTTTTTTATGAGGCCGTTTTCGTAATCGGCACACGAGGCGCCTCCAACAATTCCATATTGCGTGCGCCCGTTCATGGTTTGGGCATAAATGTAATATTGAGGTTCTTCATCCTGAACCAGCCATCCCTTCGCCTGAAAAGCCCTGAAGTTTTCCAGCGCTTTGTTGTAAACGGTTTGGGAATGAATGTCATCTACACCGGGACACTCAATTTCGGCACGGGTAATGCGTAACAATGATTTTTCTTTTCCTTTGGCCATCTGTTCTGCTTCCTGAGAATTCATTACATCGTAGGGAAGGCAGGCCAGTTCTTCTGCAATTTCTTTTGGAGGACGCAGCCCCTGGAATGGTTTTATGTTTGCCATATTTTTTTATTTATTCACTTTATATGTTACATCACCTTTCACAAAAAAAGCTACAATTTGCTCGGCTGCCGCCACACCTGCATTGATGTTGGCCTCAGCAGTTTGGGCACCTGCTTTTTTGGGAGTAAAAAAGTAGCGTCCTTCAAATTTTTCAGCAAATTCTTTTTCGCAGTCAGGTGTAATGTCCGACATGTATTTAATATTGGGGTTTTCTTCCATAATCTTAACCAGATCCGGTTCGTTTACCACCTCTTTCCTGGCCGTATTTACAATTACTGCTCCGTCTTTCAAATGTTTCAGCACTTCGTAACTTACAGATTTAATGTGCTCACCGCGGGCAGGAACATGGATAGAAACAACATCACTCTTTTCGTAAAGTTGTTCGAGCGATTTGGTTACTTTTAACCCTATAGCCGCTGCAGCAGCTTTGCTGTAATGGGTATATACAATCACCTTCATTCCAAAAGCACGGGCAATGCGGAAAACGTTTCGTGCAACGTAACCGAATCCGTGTAATCCAAGGGTACGGCCACGCAATTCACCGCCCGGTTTTCCGCTAAATAATTCCCGAAGCCCAAAAATGGCCAGTCCGATGGCCAGTTCTGCCACTGCATTTGAGTTTTGTCCAGGTGTGTTCATTACCACCACATTTTTTGCACTGGCGGCATCGCAATCCACATTATCGTATCCGGCACCAGCCCTGACAACGATTTTCAAGTTCGGAGCGGCCTCAAATACTTCCGTATTTACAATATCGCTTCTAACGATAAGGGCTTCAGCATCGGCAACAGCTTTTAATAATTCATTCCTGTCGGTATAATTTTCCAACAGAACGAGGTTGTAATCTTTACCGGCTTTTTCAAAAATTTTACTGATTTTTTTTATTGCCACGGGGGCAAACGGTTTTTCGGTTGCAATTAAGATTTTTCTCATCACTCAAATTTTTTATTCAGAAAAAATGCAGGATTTTCACCCTGCATCTTTTTTATTTGTTTTTTTCAAAGTCCTGCATGGTTTCTACCAGCGCTTTTACGCTTTCAACCGGCATAGCATTGTAAATAGAAGCCCTGAATCCTCCCACCGAACGATGCCCTTTTATTCCCACCATTCCTTTTGAGGTGGCAAAATCAAGAAAGTCTTTTTCAAGTTCGGTATATTCGGCAGCCATAATAAACGTTACGTTCATACGCGAACGGTCTTCAGGATTGGGAACCGTTGGAACAAACAATTTATTTCTATCCAATTCATTGTAAAGCAGTTTGGCCTTTTCAATATTCACTTTTTCCATGGCTTCCACCCCACCGTTTTCTTTAAGCCAGCGTAAAGTTTGCAGACTGGCAAAGACCGGGAGTGTAGCCGGAGTATTGAACATGGAACCGGCATCGATATGTGTTTTATAATTTAATATAGTAGGAATGGGACGTTCAACTTTGCCAAGTGCTTCGTCGTTAACAATGACCAACGTGGCTCCGGATGGACCAAGATTTTTCTGCGCACCGGCATAAATCAGGTTGTATTTGGCCACATCAACCGGGCGGCTGAAAATATCTGACGACATATCGGCAACCAGCGGCACACCTACATCCGGGTCATTGAGTAATTCAGTACCAAAAATGGTATTGTTTGAAGTAATATGCAGATAATCGGCGTCAGTCGGTACTTCATAATTTTTCGGAATATAATTGAAGTTGGCATCTTTTGAAGAAGCTACTTCAACCACCTCGCCAAAATGTTTGGCTTCTTTAATGGCTTTTGATGCCCAGGAACCCGTGTTCAGGTAAGCAGCTTTTTTACCCATCAGATTATAGGGTACCATTAAAAACTGCAAACTTGCTCCTCCCTGCAAAAAAAGTACAGAATAACCTTCGGGAACATGAAGCAGTTCTTTAACCAGCGCACAGGCTTCATCCATAACAGCAACGAATTCTTTGCTCCGATGCGACACTTCCATAACAGAAAGGCCGGTTCCTGCAAAATTCATTACTGCTTCGGCTGTTTTTTCTTTCGTAAACTCGGGTAAAATTGATGGCCCCGCATAAAAATTGTGTTTCTTCATTCTTCCAATTTTTTAGGTGAATTAATAAAATCTTTTTACGCAAACACCTGGTTCAAATTTCGGGAAACACAGGTGATTTGCAGATGAGAAAAATCAATATCTGTAATAAAAATTTGAGTTCTACAACATAGATAACACGTAAAAAGAAATTGATCCTACTTTCTTTTCAGGCCAAAACAAATTACGAAAATTTATCTTTATTATTCAAAAACACAAATTTATTCGATTCTGAATAAGAATGCTATTTTTTAAATAGAAAAAAGAAAATCAGGGATTATTTAAACCAGAATTAAATAAACGGCAATTTTACAATTTCGGCAGGAATGGTTTTATTCCGGATTTTTACATAAATGCCAGTACCAAAAGCAGCATATTCTTTAGCAATATATCCTAATCCTATTCCTTTATTTAACACGGGAGACATGGTTCCCGAAGTTACCTGCCCGATAACCGAGCCATTAGAATCAACCAATTCGTAGCCAAGGCGCGGAATTCCTTTTTCTAATAAAACAAAGCCACGAAGCCTGCGATTTACTCCTTCATTTTTCTGCATCATCAAAAATTCGCGGTCAATAAACTGGCGCCCGTTATTAAATTTGGTAATCCATCCCAAACCTGCTTCTATAGGCGAAGTGGTGTCATCAATATCATTGCCGTAAAGGCAATATCCCATTTCAAGGCGGAGGGTATCGCGCGCACCGAGTCCTACAGGCTTAATTCCGTATTCTTCTCCTGCCTTAAAAATGGCGTGCCATAACTTTTCAACGTCTTTATTTTTGCAATACAATTCGAACCCACCGGCTCCGGTATAACCTGTGGCAGATATAATTACATCATTAATTCCGGCCATTTTACCGGTTTCAAAGCTGTAAAATTTTATTTCCTTCAAATTGGTTTCAGTAAGTTTCTGTAAAATTTTTAAAGCATCGGGGCCTTGAACAGCCAATTGACTAATATTATCTGAAACATTTTCAAGCACGGCACCAAATTCATTTTGAAGGTTAATCCATTCCCAGTCTTTTTGAATATTGGATGCGTTTACCACCATCATATATTTTTCACGCCCGAAACAGTAAACCAGAAAATCATCAACAATACCGCCTTTGCCGTTGGGAAAACAGGTGTACTGCGCCTGGCCCGGTTTGAGAATTGTGGGATCGTTGGACGAAACTTTTTTGATCAAATCGAGCGCATCAGGGCCATTTACCCAAAATTCTCCCATGTGTGAAACATCAAAAACTCCTGCAGAATTTCTTACGGTCATGTGTTCGTCCCTGATTCCACTGTATTCAATTGGCATTTCGTATCCGGCAAACTCAACCATTTTGGCACCGGCTTTTTTATGTATTTTATTTAAAGCAGTAATCTTCATAATTTTCAACTTTTCAGTATGATGCAAAACTAAATTATCGATAAATTTTCACACATGAAATATATCATCGTTTTATTGAATGATAAATCAAAAAAATAATATAAATTGCGCCTGAATTTTCTAAGAATAAATGGACGGACAATTTAACCATGTAAACCTCGACTATCTTGACGATATTTCTGGGGGCGACTGTAATTTTAAAATAGAACTAATCGGAATCTTTCTAAAACAGATTCCTGATTTTATAAGAAATCTCCATCGTTTTCTCATTGATGATGAGATTGAAAGTTTGGCTAAAGAAGCACATACTGCCAAATCTTCAGTATTGATTTTTATGATGGAGGAAACCGGAAAAAACCTAAAAAAAATACAATTGCTTGCCGAAAATAATCAGAAAGAAGAAATCCTACCCCGCATTTTGGAGGTTCAGGACGAACTGGACAAAGCTTCAAAAGAACTACATGTATATTTAAATGAACTGGAGTTGGTAAAAAAATAAGAGGCTTTAATTATTTTCATGAAGCCCACATTCTTTCCCAGTATTTTGCTCCCACCACCAGCGTCCGGCCCTGAAATCTTCTCCTGGTTTTATTGCCCGTGTACAAGGTTCGCAGCCAATACTTACAAAACCTTTATCGTGCAAAACATTGTATGGCACGTTGTTTTCGGTCACATAATGTTTCACTTCATCAAGACTCCATTCCAAAAGCGGATTGTATTTTATAATTTGGTTTCCTTCATCCCACTCAAATTCTTGTAAACCACTCCGGTTGGCCGATTGCGATGCACGCAAGCCGGTAATCCAGATTTCATGGCCTTCCAATGCACGTTTTAGCGGAATTACTTTGCGGATGTAGCAACACTCTTTACGATTTTCAACCGACTCGTAAAAACTGAACGGACCTTTTTCATTCAGCAATTTCTCAACTTTATCAGTGGGTGGAAAATAAGCTTTTATGGGTTTTCCATACCGCTCAAGCGTACTGCGGTAAACTTTGTAGGTTTCTTCAAACATTCGGCCTGTGTCAAGTGTTACCACCTCAATTGGTAAACCGTTTCTGAAAATCATATCGGTAATTACCTGATCTTCATATCCAAAACTGGTAGTGAAAACAATTTTTCCAACATAATCTTCAACAAGCAATTCCAGTTTTTCCAAAATTGATTTTCCGGTTAAATCTTTATTAAGCTGTTGTGCAATTTTATTCTCGTCCATAGCTAAATTCCTTTATTCTTTGAGCATTCTGCAAATTAAAAAATTGAAAGGAGTTACTCAACAAACAGCACCAATCCTTTCAGGTACTCCCCTTCCGGATGGAAAATATTAACCGGATGATCGGCTGGCTGAGTAAGTTGGTGCATTATTCGAACTGTGCGGCCGGCAATGGCTGCAGCCGAAAAAACGGCTTCGCGAAAACGGTCTTTTGAAACCACCTGCGAACATGAAAATGTAAATAGAATTCCACCACTCCTGATCTGTTCAAACGCCCGTGTGTTAATGCGTTTGTATCCCTGCAGCGCCTGAGGCAAAGTGGTTCGGTGTTTGGCAAATGCCGGAGGGTCAAGAATAATCAAATCGTATTTTTCCGGGATGTCTTTTAAAAATTCGAAAGCATCAGCAGTAAACGCTTCATGCCTTTTATCACCTGGAAAATTAAGCTCCACGTTTTCGTTGGTCAGGTCGATGGCTTTTGCTGAAGCATCTACCGAATGGACAGTTTTTGCATCGCCTTCCAAGGCATAAACCGAAAATCCGCCGGTATAACCAAACATATTCAGCACATCGCGATTTTTGGCATATTTTTGAACCAGCAACCGGCTTTCACGCTGATCGATAAAAAATCCGGTTTTCTGTCCGGTTTCCCAGTCCACTTTAAATTTGAGACCATACTCCAAAACTTCGTTGCTTAGTGGTGTTCCCCACAACAATTCATCTTTGGGCTGAATGTTTGCTTTAAAGGGCAAGGTTTTTTCGCTTTTATCGTAAACCGCTTTTAGTTTTTCGCCCAATACTTCCTGAAGCGCTTTTACCAATTCGTTTCGCATCAAATGCATTCCCACCGAATGCATTTGCATAACAGCCGTGCCGTTGTAAAAGTCCACAATTAAACCAGGCAAGCTGTCTCCTTCAGCATGAATAATGCGAAAAACATTTGTTGCGGCATCTTTTCCAAATCCCAGGTTTTGACGATAATTCCATGCCTTTTCAATATTGCTTTTCCAGAAATCGAATTTGGGTTCTGTTTCAAAAAATGAAACGATACGCACCGCAATTGAACCAACCTGATAGTGGCCAATTCCCAAAAATTCGTCTTTATTGGAATACACTGCAACCAAATCGCCTTCAGAAACCTGCCCATACATTTTTTTTATTGCGCCTGAAAACACCCACGGATGGAAACGTTTTAGCGACTGGTCTTTACCCGATTTCAGGACAATTTTAACGTATTCCAAAGCCATAATTATTTATTTGGAAAATTTTGGTAAATATTAAGGGCGGTCCAGGCGTCGGTGGCAGCATAGTTTTGCTGAGCCTCGGTTAATTCTTCGGCTTCCCAGTTTGAAAGTTGCTGCGATTTTGAAATACGAAAACCCAAAACAATGGCTGTGAGCTTCTTCAGGCTGAAGTTTTGTATGCCCAAATCTTTGGCATAATCCTGCAATTCAATAAAACCTGCCGGATTAAATTTTGCAATTCCCTGCAATCCTTTTATATCGTCGCGAATGGCAACGCCCGCTTTTATAATATCAGGATTGGCCAAAATTTTCCGAATTGATGCCGGGAGCCCCAGTTTGTTTACCCGAATTAAAAAAGCTTCGTTTTCAGTGGATAATTGCAGAAGGGCCACTTTATTTATCACTCCTTTTTTGAATGAAGGCCGGGTTTCGGTGTCAAAACCAATAATCGACTGGGTTGAAAGAAACTCGGCAACATCGTTTACCTGTTCGGGTTTTTCAATAATGTAAATTTCTCCACCGAACCACCGCAATGGAAGATCGGTTAATTCTTCTTTTGTTATACTTTCTTTAAACATTTTTTACTCCTCATCTGATATGGTTCCCCAAAACCTGTCGAGCCATTCCGGGCTTCCCTTTCCGGGTTGCACATCGTCATTTGATCCATTTTTGTTAAAAGTTGGAAATTCAACTTTATCGGTAACCAGTTTATGAATGGCGCGCAGCACATTTACAAGCCGCTGTCCCCAAAAAACTTCGAAATGATAAACACAATCGTAAAGTGAATCGTTCATTATTTCTTCATCGCCCAGACTGTAGGCATTCAAGAAATCCTTCAAATCCTGGTAAATATCCAGAAGACTTTCTGAAATACTTGCTGTTACCATTTCTTCTCCAAACTGAATGTCTGGATCGAAAACTTCGTAATAACTATCGTATTCACCTAAAACTTCGAGCCAACGTTGCTGCAATACATTGTAATCCAGCTCAGAAACATATTTCTCAAGCTCATCTTCCAGCAACTTTTCGGTTTCGGGCAACAGGGTGGTTTTCAAATAAAGCAATGGCAATACCTTTTGCAGATTTTTTATATTTTGATCCACCGGAATGGTGCCGGCCTTTTCAATAAGCCCGCAAAATTCGCTGGCAACAGTTACAAACTCCACCACATTTTTTGAATAAACTACCGAATGTAAATCCGAATCACTCATAATTTTCTGAAAATGAAAACCGATGCAAAAGTAATAAAGATTTTCAAGAATGGGCAGGGAGTTTTGCCGGGGATTACTAACCCTGGTAAAACCAATTTTATTCCTCCAGAAAATACCTCAACTGGTCGAGCATAATGGGTACATCTTCACTTTCAATACCCTGACTGAGCAGGTGCGGCAAATCTTCTTCGAAAACGGCAAGAAATTCAGACTCAGAAAAACCATCCTTTGAAATGGATTTTTTATAATAATCCAGTGCTGATTTTCTGTTTCCCAGGCTCCACTGTACATGGCCCATGTTCATATAATCGTGTTTGCCAGGTTCATCATCAATTAACTGAAGAAAATATTTTTCAGCCTGTTGTTTTTTCCCTGAAAGAAATGAGCACCAGGCAATGGGCCGCCACACTTTTTTGTTCCCGGGGGCCAGGTATTCCACCTTGAAGTAACTTTTTAGTGCTTTATCATATTCATCCAGTTCCAGCAGGCAATGGCCGATATTTAGTTGGGTGTTCAGGTTGTCAGCATCAATTTTTTCTGCAGCCTGATAATATTCCAGCGCTTTGTCGGGTTGTTTCTGGTTGCGGTAGCAAAGTGCAATTTTTTTCAGGTTCCACAGCCGGTTAATATCGTACAATTCAGCTTTCAGGTAACCATCCAGCGCTTGCTCATAATCGCCCAGCTTCTGATAACAATAGGCAATTTTCTGGTACAATTCACCATTTTTTTCCTGTTCGAGCAGGTACCCAAAAACTTCAGCGGCTTCACCAAAATGGTTCTTTGCAAAATAGTATTCGGCAATATTACGCAACAATTTTGGGTCTTCTCTTAGAATTTCGCCCAGGGCAATTTTGTTATGGAAATCGAACCGCCAGTTAAAAATATCCTCAAAGTCGTTTTTACGCGGAAAAAGTTTATAAAAGCGGTATAAATCCTGAATATACTGATTTGAAATAAATTCTGCCTTGCGCCCGGGTTGCGTTAATTCCTCGTCTTCTTCCAGTTCTTTTAACTGGTCCATTTCTGCATTGATTCCCTGTGTCATAAATTCCCGGTTTTCTTTTGGAAGGTTTTGAATGCTGAAACAAAACGAATATTTATCGGAATTGCACAAAACAGGTGCTTTGTCCAAAGCTTCCATCAAATGCTGTCCTGTTTCATCGTTAAAACGCAATGCATCTGCAATTTCCGGATTTTCGGGGAAAAACGGGATAAACCAGTTGCCCATTTCACTGTAAAACGGAAAAGATTTCAGCATGGCAAATGAACCCATAAAAACATCTGCGCCTTCCATTTGAAGCTCCGAAAACTCCTGCATTTTGTCCATCAATCCAGGCGAATCCTTAAAAATCTCTTCCCAGTCGGGATTTTTATCTTCTGAAAAACCTTCATCCATCAAACTATCGAGATTGATTTTGTCTTTCAAAACCGGGCTTATTTTTATCATCTCCGGCATAATTTCATCACGAATCCGTTGCTGAAGTTTTTCGGTTTCTTTACTGCGGATGAACTGCACGATTACACGTTCGAGGTTACGTTTGAACTCCGGGTTCTCATTCAGAATTTTCAGCCGTCCGGTAATTGCAGGGTAAAACGGCATGCGCAAATTGTACCGATACAAGTTTACAAGCAAACCTACCAAAGCACGCTGGTTAATTTCCATGTCTTCCGAATCGTAGGCATCGAATAAAAGGGTAAACTTTTCGGTATCGAAATACCGCTGCAGGCTAAGCATGAGGGCAGTCACCATAAACGACTTATAAGCAACCAAAACCAAGGGACTCATAATAAAATTGCGCAATGGTTCCAACTCAGCAGGTGACAGTTTGTCGGTAAACCAGATGTGGTAAAACAACCTGAGCATTTTTTGCTGATGTTCTTTTGCTGCCGCATGGGCAGCAGCCTCATCACCCGGAGATTCGTCCTGAAGATAAAAATCTTCAAGTTCCGATAAAAAGGCTGAAAAATTGAGAATAATATTGTCTTTAAAAAGTCGTTTTTTTTCGTATTCAATGGCAGGCGAAAACCTGAGCCGAATGGCTTCATTAATTTTTTCAGCCAACTCAAAAACCGATACAATTAGTTTACGATAAACCTTTTGCCGCTCAGGATCTTTAATTCCCTCAACGGTATATTTTAACATAAAATGGTAGGTTTCTTCCAGATTCTGGTATTCATCGTAATAGACACCCAAACCATTATCAGCAATGAGTTTTCCCAACATATCGAACGCCGGTTTCAATCTCCGCGCTGCCAGGTTATTGCAAATTTCGTTATATGTTTTTTTGAGTTCCTGTTCTTTCATAATCAATATTCTTATTCAAATTTAGAGCAAAATAAGAACCCATCAAAAAACAAACCAAGTAAAATTGTATGCGGAAATGGCAGAAATGTTTTGCTATTTAATGTTGTTCCAGTATTTCAAAAAGAAACCTGGCGATGTTCACTTCAAATTCATCCATGTGTTTCACCGGAGTATGACCTGCCCCGGAAATGGTAACCAATTCGTTTTTCACCTTGTTTTTATCAAGTTCTGCTTTTAGCTTCAATGAGTTGTCATATGCTACCAAATCATCTTCGGTGCCATGAATAATAATTGTTGGCGGATCGTTTGCATCCACATCCGGTTCGCCCCATTCAGCCGACGGACTGCCCCACAGATTAACAAAAGCAATAATTCCGGTTTTATCAACACCAGGAACATTTTTATTATCATTCAAACATAAATTGGTTCCCAAAATCCCTCCGGCAGAACCTCCGGCAACAATAATTTTTGACGGGTCAATTTTCAGCTTATCCGCATTTTCACGAAGCCAAAGCAGTGCTTTCCCGGCATCCTCAACAGCATCAAAAATTGTTTTTTCTGTGTTTTCTCTGGGCTGTTCACGAATTCTGTAATCGATGGATAATCCCACGTATCCTTTATAAGCAAACCGCCTGGCCAGCTCCACGATGTAACGCTGACTTTTGTCGTTTCCGGGCCGGAATCCGCCGCCGTGAATCCACAAAATAACCGGACGATTCTCCATTTCATCGCCTTTTGGGGAGTAAATATCAAGCTTTAAATTTTCCAGCTCCCCTTTTTCATTCACCGATTCAGCAAATTTTATATCTTTCTGAATGTCAACTTCCTCAAAAGTTTTATCAAGAAAACGGGTATTTTCCGGCAATTGGTTTTGCCTGGATTTTTCAGGATAAGAAAATCCTGATTGAGCGCTTATTGCAACCAACAATAATAGAAGAGCACTTTTACCTGTAAAACGAATCATATAATTGACTTTTATTATCAAATGATAAAGGTAAAGAAAATTCAACTCCTGAAATTTTTGTTTGGAGAATTCCAATGAATCCGGGCAATAAACACACTCCCGTCGGAGCCGTATTTTTCCACACCATGCGGCTGCATCCATTCAGAAACGGTTACCCAGGTTTCGTTTTCACTCACATCGGTTACCCCGAAATTTCCCAATCGGGCACCACGTTCGGGAACCAGAACTTGTTCCGTTTCCCGGATTACGCAAAGTTTTTTCGGATCGACCTGCGCCATAAAAAGCGGTGCCCTGTGCCGGAAAACATGGTCGTTGTTAGCTCCCCGGCGGGTGTAAACCAAAAACAGACCTTCGCTGTGCGTTACCCAATGCTGTTGTGTATTGTAATTTCCCAGGTCGCTGCCGTCGTCAAATGTCCAGGGTACATAATTTTCGAAATGCAACCCGTCTTTGCTAGAAGCAACAAAACCTTTTTCATCGTTGCGGATGGTTAGAAAATATACCCCGTTAAACCGGGTAAGCGACGGTTCATGGAGTCCTCTTGTATCATTGTCAATTTTTAGTTCTGTACCATGTTCCAAATAATTCAGTTCTTCTCCGTTAAACGAGCAACGGCATACAGTAATGTGCGAATTTTTTCCCGGTGGACGAAACGATATGGGAAGTAAAATGGAACCATCTTCCAAATCGAAACGCTGGGCGCAT
>JAZBNQ010000017.1:0-3997 GCA_036350775.1 Mariniphaga sp. | reverse complement strand
CTATTGAATTTCACCCAGCCAACTCCGATAGAAACCAATCTTTCTCTGGAAGAGATTTTTCAAATCAGCAAAGCGCCTTACAAAATTCTGCTTCAGAATAAATTTGTGTGTTTTTCGCCCGAGCCGTTTGTGAAAATTGAAAACGGGCAAATCAGTTCTTTTCCCATGAAAGGAACCATTGATGCGGGAACAAAAAATGCTGAAGAACTGATTCTTTCCGATTCGAAAGAGCTGGCCGAGCACAACACCATTGTGGATTTAATCCGCAACGATTTGAGCCTGGTGGCCGAAAATGTGCAGGTTGAAAAGTTCAGGTACCTCGAACGCATTCGAACCAACAACAGGGATTTGTGGCAGGTGAGTTCAAAAATCACCGGAAATTTGCCTGAAAATTATGCAGCTAAAATCGGCGATATTTTATTTTCGATGCTTCCCGCAGGATCAATTTCAGGAGCGCCCAAAAAGAAAACTGTAGAAATTATTCGTGAAGCTGAAAATTATGACCGGGGATTTTACACCGGAATTTTTGGTTTTTTTGATGGCAAAAACCTGGATAGTTGCGTGCTTATCCGTTTTATTGAAAACCAAAATGACCGACTGGTTTACAAAAGCGGAGGCGGCATTACTTTTATGAGCCGGGCCGAAACCGAATACCAAGAAATGCTGAAAAAAGTTTATGTACCAGTTGGTTGAAACCATAAAATGCAAAAACGGTGAACTCTTTAATCTCCGTTATCACCAGGCCCGGTTCAACCTGACCCGAAGAGTTCTGTTTCGTTTAAAAGAAGAAATCAATCTGGAAAAATTCATCCAAATTCCTGACGAGTGCCGAACCGGATTATTCCGTTGCAGGGTAATTTATGGCGAAAAAATTGAAAAAATTGAATTTCATCAACACCAGTACCAAACTGTAAAAAGCCTGAAATTAATTGAAGCCAATGATTTGGATTACCGATTTAAATTTACCAGCCGCGAAAAACTGAATGCACTTTTTGAGCAACGCGAAAATTGCGATGACATCCTCATCGTAAAAAACGGTTTCATTACCGATAGTTTTATTGCCAATGTGGTTTTTTTCGACGGACGGAAATGGTGGACGCCCGATACACCTTTGCTGCCCGGCACCCAGCGCGCCAGGCTCATTCATGAAAAGAAAATATCTGTTTGCCCGGTACATTCTACCGATTTGCCCAAATACCAAAAAGCCGGTCTAATTAACGCCATGCAGGATTTGGAAAACATGCCCGAAATCAGCATCTCCAACATTGTCACTTTTTAACCTGTAACAAACAATTAAAATTTCATTTTCATCATTTCAGGTTAAAATTCCATAAAAAATAACCAATTTTCAACAAGCAAAATTTCTGTATTCTCTTTAAATTTGAGTGTTAACATAAATGTTATGAGGTCATTATTTTTCTTTCATAATGCAATTTTTGGCTGGCATTTCATAAAAAAGATAATAAGTACGATGAACCAAGCAGGAAAAAAAATCTCGCAAAAAAAAAACAACAATAATGTATAACAATCGTAAAATATCTATTACTGTTATTTAGCAACTATCAATATTTAGCGACAGTTCTTTTATTATAATCATTTCTAATTCTCGTATGAACTACACTTCATTTAATATTATAATATCTGAAAGACATGGCAAAAATTTATTATGTTGGCGACTGGGCGGTCTTAATGGGCCCTGTATTTGCTGAATCTCCCTTTAATTACGAATACAAGGGAATTGATATTTTCAATTATGGCGAATGGCTGATGAAAGCTTTTCAGTCGTCGAATGAGCATTACGTAAAATCGGTGCCCGCCTGGGACTTTTACAAAATGGGACCCGGCGAGTACGAAAAAATCCTCGAAGAATTTGATGTGGTGGTTTTCAGCGATATTGAAGCCAAAAACTTTCAACTGGCGCCCAACTTTTTCGACCGGGAAAAAATGGGAAAAGGTATTTTAACCCAACCCGACCGGTGCCGGCTCACCAACGACTGGGTAAAAAGCGGCAAAAGTGTCATGTTTATGGGAGGCTGGCTTTCGTTTTCGGGCGAAATTGGAAAAGGCGGCTGGGGACGCACCAAATTGCGTGAAATCATCCCTGTTCAGTGCCTCGAAGGCGATGACCTGGTGGAAAGTACCGAAGGCTTTTATCCGGTTGCCGATCCCAACTGGGCAAAAAGTTTTGGGGAAATAGATTTAAATGAAATGCCCCCTATTTTGGGTTACAATCAAACCAAAGAACGTGAAGGGTTCGATACTATTTTGCGCATTAAGGAAACCGGAGATCCATTGCTGGTTTACGGAGAAATAGACAAAGGCAATGTATTGGCTTACATGAGCGATCCCGCTCCGCACTGGGGCTGCAACCTTGTTTACTGGGAACATTATAACGCATTTTGGATAAAATGTCTCAATTTAATTTTATAAAAACCAATAATCCATAAAACAAAAACGTATGAATAAAACTATTAAACTATCCGGAATTGGATTACTATTTTGGGTGCTGTTGATTTCATGTCAGCCTCAAAAAGAAGTTACCCCTGAAACTGCACTCGAATCTTACCTGGAAAACAATGACGACTCGTTTTCCTGGGAACTGCACGACTCGCACGAACTAAACGGCCTGAAGCTATATAATTTGCTGGTAACCAGCCAAAAATGGCGGGAATATACCTGGAGACACCAGGTGGCTGTTATAGTTCCGGATGAAGTGAAATACGACGGATCACTGCTTTTCATTACAGGTGGCAGTAATAAGGATGAAATGCCCAACTGGAAAAAACCTGACGACGGCACGATTCAAATGATGGGTCTGATTGCACAAAAAAACAGCGCAGTGGTCGCTGTGGTTTTCCAGGTGCCCAACCAACCGCTTTTTGGCGATTTAACCGAAGATGAGATTATTTCCTTAACCCTGCATAATTACCGGAATACAAAGGATTTCACCTGGCCTTTGCTTTTTCCTATGGTGAAAAGCGCCCAGCGTGCGATGGATGCGGTGCAGCAATTCTCTGAGGAATCACTGAATCACAAAATAAACAACTTCCTGGTTTCCGGTGCTTCGAAACGAGGCTGGACTACCTGGCTCACCGGTGCCACCGACCCGCGTGTGGCGGCCATAGCGCCCATGGTAATTGACATGCTCAACATGCCCAAAAGCATCAGCTACCATGTGGAAGCCTGGGGCGATTACAGCATTCAGATTCAGGATTATGTGGAACTTGAAATTGCACAGGATGTAAACACACCCGACGGACAGGAAATTGTCACCATGGTCGATCCGTTTTCATACCGCGAAAAACTTACCATGCCCAAACTCATTTTTAACGGAACCAACGATGAATACTGGCCTGCCGATGCCATTAAACATTACATCAGTGAAATTCCTGGCGAAAATTACCTGCATTATGTACCCAATGCCGGTCATGGTTTGGGCGATAAAACGCAGGCAATTCAGGCGCTGAGTTCGTTTTTTGCCGAAACCCTTCAAAATAAAAAATACCCTGAATGCTCATGGGATTTTGAAGAAAACGGACAGGAAATTATCGTAAATATCGATGTTTCAAAAGACAAGTTGGAAGGTGTTTTATTGTGGACATGCGATTCAGATGACCGCGATTTCAGGGACAATGAATTTGTCAGCCAGGCTATTCCAACTGAACCATCCGATCAGATTTCCATCAAATTAAATTATCCCGAATCAGGTTTTCGCGCCTTTTACATCGATTTGCTTTACCCCGATCCAAACGGGGATATTTATTCGAAAAGTACCCGGATGTTTGTAACGGACACCGACAAGGTACTTTAACTTTTTAGTACTGATAACGTATTCATTAACATGAAATTCGTTTGTTTTTTTCTGATAGAATTTCCTTAAATTGTATAAGACAAGATTGATAACCAATATTTAAAAACTATGAGACAAAAACTGTTTTATTTAATTTTAATCTTTTCATGCACTGTGGTTGCTTTCCTTCCATCGTGCAGGGAAGAT
>JAZBNQ010000016.1:0-4133 GCA_036350775.1 Mariniphaga sp. | reverse complement strand
GATTCTTTTTCCTGCCTCAGCAGGTGCAAAACCATGCGCAGGGCGCTTTTCCGGCCAATGCCCGGCAGTTTTGAAAATTCATTCACCGCATTTTCCAGCAGTTTCGACGGATACTTCTCCATGTTCATGCTCTCGTTTTTTCAGCTTTCAAAAGTAATTCGAAAAATCTGAAATGAAACGAGTATATTAAAAGTTTTCATTTAGGGGAATGATTAACCCCGATCACTATTGTAATATGTGAGTTCCACATGATACCTTAGCAAATAAACAATATTAATCATGTGAAAAAAGTGCCTTCATTTCAATTTTTATGAATAATTTTACGGGTGACAGAATTAAACCGGCAGAAAAATTTTTAACCAATAAAATTCATATCATGAAGAAAAATTCAGATTCAACATTCTCCAGGCGAAATTTTATAGGAACAACAGCAACTGCGCTGGCAGGTTTTAGCATCGTCCCAAGTCACGCTGTGGCCGGTTTGGGTCATATTCCGCCCAGTGATAAACTGAACATTGCCGGCATTGGAATTGGCGGAAAGGGGAAAGTTAACCTGCGTAATATGCCCGGGCAGAACATTGTGGCTTTGTGCGATGTGGACTGGGATTACGCAGATGGAGTGTTTAAGGACTATCCGAAAGCTAAAAAATGGAAAGATTTTCGGGAAATGTTTGACAAACACAAGGATATTGAAGCCGTGGTGATTGCCACACCCGACCACACACACACGTTGCCCGCAGCAGCCGCTATGGAACTGGGGCAACACGTTTATTTACAGAAACCGTTAACACACTCGGTTTGGGAGTCGAGGTATTTAACTGATTTAGCTAAAAGAACAGGAGTTGTTACCCAAATGGGAAATGAAGGCCATTCGAATGACACGGTTTACGAAGTTGCCGAAGTGGTGCACAGCGGTTGTCTTGGTGATATAAAAGAAGCCCATGTTTGGACAAACCGTCCTATCTGGCGGCAGGGAATGCCCAAACCTTTGGAAGAAGTGAAAGTTCCGGATACACTTGACTGGGATTTATTTATTGGTCCGGCTGAAATGCGGCCCTACAATCCGGAATACCATCCGTGGATTTGGAGGGGCTGGTGGGATTACGGAACCGGCGCATTGGGTGACATGGGATGCCATTTACTCGATGTTCCTTATTATGCACTTCAACTTACCGCGCCAACGGCTTTTCAGGCCAGTTCTTCGCTGGTGAATACAGAAAGTGCCCCGGTTTCGGCACAGGTTTCTTACCTGTTTCCGGCACGGAAAAATTTACCTTACTGTGCATTGCCCGAGCTCAAATTAACCTGGTATGACGGAGGTTTGATGCCTGCCCGCCCGTTTGATTTACCAAATGAAGCACCCATGAATCCCGGTGGCGGATTTATGTTTATCGGCTCAAAAGCTACACTTATTGCAGAAGCCTATGGAGCCAAATGGAAAGTGTATAAAAACGGGCAGGAAATTAAACCTGAAACCCGGGTTAAAATTGACCGCATTCCCGATGATCCAGCCGGTGGCGGACGCCATGAAATGCACTTTGTGAACTGCTGCAAAAACGGAGGAAAACCTGCCTCCAGTTTTGAATATGCCGGGCCATTTAATGAAATGGTAGTGATGGGCAACCTGGCCGTGCGGATGCAATCGCTTCAGAAAACCTTGCTTTGGGACAGCGATAACATGAAAGTTACCAATATTTCACCCAGGGAAAAACTGGTGACGACCAAACTTTTGCCATTCTCTTCTGATATTGTTACCCGGAAAGTGGAAAGAGAATCGAAACAGACTGTTGAATGGAATGCACAGGAAATGTGTGAAGAATGGATAAAACATACGTATAAAAACGGTTGGAGTTTGTGAAAAATTAAAAACCACATAGATACATAGTTCACATAGAATCATTTTAAATTCTGGTCTATGTGAACTATGTGCCTAAATGGTTCAAGGAATTTTACTCCTCAGGCACCGATTGCGCATCAACAACAGCAATGGCTACCATATTAATGATTTCCCGCACGGAACTATCGCGTTGCAAAATATGTATTGGTTTTTTCATGCCCATCAAAATAGGTCCGATTGCTTCTGCTGCGCCCAATGATTGCAAAACCTTGTAGGTAATATTTCCCGAACTCAGGTTGGGAAATATCAGCGTATTGGCGTCGAGGTCGCCCAGTTTGTTAAACGGATAGCGTTTGTAGCGCAGTTTCCCGTTTAGCGCGTAATTGGCCTGCATTTCACCGTCCACCATGAGGTCCGGGTATTGTTCATGTAGAATTTTCACCGCTTCTTTCACCCTCACCGGGCTACCCAATCCTTTGAATTCGCCAAAATTGGAGTAGGAGAGCATAGCAATCCGGGGTTCTATATTGAAGCGTTTTACTTCGTTGGCTGCTAAAATTGTAGTGTCAACCAAAGTTTGTGATGACGGATTCATATTAACGGTTGCATCGGCTAAAAAGATTGGTCCGCGTTTGGTTATCAGGATATACATTCCGGCAATGTGGTTGAATTCTTCTTTTACCCCAATAACCTGCAAAGTTGGACGAATGGTGTCAGCATATTTTCTGGAGAAACCCGAAATAAAAGCATCGGCCTCGCCTGTTTCAACCATCAGTGCACCATAATAATCGCGGTTGTAAGTTTTTTCCACAGCCATGTCGTAGGTCATTCCTTTTCTTTTTCTTTTTTCATAAAGAATTTTTGCCAGTTTGTGTCTTTTTTCATCTGAAATTGAATTGTACGTATCAATTATTGGGATATGATCCAGTTCAAGCTGATTTTCTTTTATCAGGGTTTTTATTTTTTCTTCATTTCCCAAAAGAATCGGATGGGCAATTTTTTCGCGCACAACAAACTGAACTGCTTTTAACACTTTAAAATCGTTGCCCTCGGCAAAAACCACGCGTTTAGGGTTTTGGCGGGCTTTTGTACGAATGCTCATCACCAGTTTATTGCTGTCGCCCATTCTCCCTGTGAGTTCATTTTTGTAAGCTGTCCAGTTTTTAATGGGTTTCCGGGCTACTCCGGTATCCATGGCAGCTTTTGCAACGGCCGTGGAAACCGTAGTAATCAGACGCGGATCAAGCGGTTTAGGAATGATATATTCTTTTCCAAAAACAATATTTTGTTTGTTATAGGCTCGTGCAACATTTTCAGGAACATATTCTTTGGCCAGATTTGCAAGCGCTTTGGCTGCCGCAATTTTCATCTCTTCGTTGATATGGGTAGCTCTGACATCGAGTGCGCCTCGGAAAATAAACGGGAATCCGAGAACATTGTTAATCTGGTTTGGATAATCGCTCCGTCCGGTAGCCATAATAATGTCTTGGCGTGCATCAGTTGCATCTTCATAGGAAATTTCAGGGTTGGGGTTAGCCATAGCAAAAACAATCGGATGTTTGGCCATCGATTTAATCATTTTTTTTGTGACTAAACCACCTACCGAAAGACCCAAAAATACATCGGCCCCCACCATGGCATCTTCCAGCGTTTCCAGTTTTCGTTTGGTCACAAACTCCTTTTTGTATTTGTTTAAATCAGTTCGTGTTTCGTTCAAAACGCCTTTGCTGTCGCACATCACCACATTTTCAGGATTAACTCCCAAACTGATGTAAAGTTTTGTACATGAGATGGCTCCTGCACCGGCGCCGCTTACTACAACTTTAATATCTTCTATTTTTTTCCCGTTCAGTTCCAAAGCATTTAGCAAGCCAGCTGCCGAAATAATTGCTGTTCCGTGCTGGTCGTCGTGAAATACCGGAATGGGAAGTTCTCTTTTCAGGGTTTCTTCAATTTCAAAACATTCGGGCGCTTTAATGTCTTCGAGGTTGATTCCGCCAAAGGTTGGTGAGATAGCTTTCACCACTTCAATAAATTTTTTCGGGTCTTTTTCATCCACTTCAATGTCGAACACATCCACATCGGCAAAAATTTTGAAAAGCAGTCCTTTGCCTTCCATTACAGGCTTGCCGGCTTCGGGACCAATGTCGCCCAAACCTAAAACTGCCGTACCGTTTGAAATTACGGCTACCAGGTTGCCTTTGGCCGTGTATTTAAACACATTTTCAGGATTTTTTTCTATTTCGAGGCAAGGTTGCGCCACTCCCGGTGTGTAGGCCAGCGACAAATCGTATTG
>JAZBNQ010000015.1:0-4192 GCA_036350775.1 Mariniphaga sp. | reverse complement strand
GCGCGACGGCCGCGCGTACAAATGGGTAAAAATAGGCGACCAGATTTGGATGGCCGAAAACCTGGCTTATGTACCCTATGTGTGCGCTCCCGACTCGCAGTGCGGAATCTGGATATAAAGCTATGATGAAAAAAGCTCTTGTGACACAAACTACTGAACCTGCGGTTGTCCTTACGACTGGAAAACCACCATAAAATTTAGTCTCTTCAAATCCTGAAATAATACTAAATATCATTTAAATTTTTGTATGCTTTATGCTGCATTTTTCTCTTTTTTCCGATATCTTGCAGAGCGAAATTGTAAATCTTATTGATATTCTAAAACAAACAATCATGAAAAGCGTAACCGTTTTTACCTCCATCATTTTTCTCCTGTTTTTTTCTATTTCAGTATTTGGTCAGGAACGACCAGGCGAACAACCACCGCCAGAGACCGGCGAACCGTTTAAAGTAGGCATGGCTGGTTATACCTTTGTAAAGTTCGATCTGGACAAAACCCTCGAAACGCTGGAAAAAGCCGATGTGCATTACCTCTGCATCAAAGATTTCCATTTACCGTTTAACAGCACTGCTGAACAGATAGCAGGTTTTCATGCCAAACTAAAAGAAAAAGAAGTAACCGGATATGCTGTGGGCCCTATTTACATGAAAACAGAAGATGAAGTTGACCGTGCTTTCAACTATGCTAAGCGGGTTGGGGTAAAACTGATTGTTGGGGTACCAACATACGAATTACTTCCTTACGTGAACAAAAAAGTGAAGGAGTACGATTTTCATTACGCCATACACCTGCACGGGCCCGATATTGAGCTTTTCCCCGATGCCGACGACGTTTGGGAAAACGTAAAAAACCTTGACCCGCGTATGGGCATGTGCCTTGATATTGGACACGACACGCGTAACGGGAAAGACCCGGTGGCCGACCTGAAAAAATACCATACCCGAGTGTTCGATGTCCACATTAAAGATGTTACCGGCGATACAAAAGCAGGCTACTCTGTGGAAATCGGTCGTGGAATTATTGACATTCCGGCTTTTGTAAATATGCTGCGCGAAGTGAATTACACCGGTGTTTGCAGCCTTGAGCACGAGAAAAACATGGATAACCCGTTTATGGGTATTGCCGAATCAATTGGATATTTCAGGGGAGTGATTGCTGCAACAAAATAAAATAGTAAAAATGAAACTAAAATCTTTTTCATCACTTGTTTTCATAATTGTTCTGGTTCTTTTTCAGGCATGTACTAATGCTGAAAAAACTGAAAAACCAGTCAATTTTGTAATCATCTACCTCGACGATATGGGGTACGGCGACCTGACTCAAACCGGCGCCATTGGATATGAAACGCCCAACCTGGATCAGATGGCATCAAATGGTTTGTTTTTTACGCATTACTATGCACCGCAGGCTGTTTGTAGTGCATCACGTGCAGGTTTGCTTACAGGCTGTTATCCAAACCGCATTGGCTTTTCCGGAGCGTTAAGCCATGCTTCCCGTACCGGAATTTCGGATGATGAGGAAACCCTGGCCGAAGTGTTAAAAAAGAAAGGCTACGCAACGGCAATTTTTGGCAAGTGGCATTTGGGCGTTCAGGGTAAATTTTTGCCCACACGCCACGGGTTCGATGAATTTTACGGCATCCCCTACTCCAACGATATGTGGCCTTACCATCCGCGCGGACCGGGAGCGTATCCCGAGTTACCCTTGTTTAAAAATGACAGCATTGTAAATCCGGCAGTAACACCGAATGATCAAAAAAGATTCACTACTGAATTCACTGAGCATGCCGTTTCATTTATTCAAAAAAATACCGAAAATCCGTTTTTCGTTTATCTGGCCCACCCCATGCCCCATGTACCGCTGTATGTTTCCGAAAAATTTGAAGGAAAATCGGAACAGGGACTTTACGGCGATGTAATGATGGAAATTGACTGGAGTGTAGGCCAGATTATTCAAACTTTAAAAGCAACAGGCCTTGAAGAAAATACGCTCGTTATTTTTACTTCCGATAACGGACCGTGGCTCAATTACGGCAACCACGCCGGAACCACCGGCGGCCTTCGTGAAGGAAAAGGAACTTCATTTGAAGGAGGCCAGCGGGTGCCCTGCCTTATGTACTGGAAAGGAACCATTTCACCCGGAACAGTGAGCAATAACCTTATTTCAGGAATCGATATTCTGCCCACACTGGCCGAAATTGCAGATGCCCCGCTGCCGGAAAAGAAAATTGATGGAGTAAATATTCTCCCGTTAATTAAAGGCGAAGATGTGGAACCGCCGCGTAAATCGTTTTGGTATTATTACCGAAGAAACAGTCTGGAAGCCGTTCAGGATGGAAATTGGAAACTTGTATTTCCACATCCCGGCCGTACCTATGTTGGTTTTGAACCAGGGAACGATGGTCAACCAGGCCGCGTAAATGAAAACTTTCCGCACGAAGGCGGTTTATATGACTTGAGACGTGATCCGGGAGAACAATACAATATGATAGAATTTTATCCGGAAATTGTTGAAAGATTAGAAAAAATTGCTGCCGAAGCCCGTGAAGAACTGGGCGATGATTTGACCGAAAACCCAGGGAAAAACCGCCGGGAGCCCGGAAGAGTGGAGCAGTAGAATAATAAAAAAAATCCCGCCAATGGCGGGATTTGTAAGCTCTTTAAATGGTACAAATATTTTTGACCAGCCTAAGCCAGTTTAACATCTACCGCATTTAATCCTTTTCTTCCTTCTTCCAATTCAAAAGTTACTTCGTCATTTTCCCGGATATCATCTTTTAATCCGTTTGCATGAACGAAATACTCTTTGTTCGAATCGGAATCTTTAATAAAACCAAAACCTTTGGCTTCATTAAAAAACTTAACTGTTCCTTTATACATAAATTGAATTTTAATAACGCTGCAAAGCTACACATAATTATTGTGATAACTCCTGTTTTCCAAATATTTAATGTATATTTGTAACAATTCGGTTATTTTACCGGTTATCTGACAAAAAATCTATCTCATCATACTTGAATGAACTAAAAGGCTGCATTGGGTGCAATGCACACTTCTAATATTAACATTAAAAAAGGATATTACCATGTTTGACAAAAAACAAAACAATTTTAAATCACCCGATTTGCAAAAAATGCAGGAAGTTATCATCAACGCCAGAACCCGCATTTATGTTGAAGAAGGACAAGACCCGGAAGAAGCCAAAAAACGTTACCTGGAACGTTTGGAAAATAAAAGGGCTTAAAATCGTATCTTTAAATTACACAGAAAACACATTTAAGCTTTGACAGTTGCAAAATTCAACCACGAACTGTTTTCTTCATAATCTTCCACCACCCTGGTACTATTTTTTCATGAAAAGTTGCTTATGAGATTTGATGTTTCCTGCTGAATCATGGCTTTTCCGCCTTATGCCAGATCTTTTCTGAAACCTTTACCAGCAACGGACCAACACCTTATTTAATGAAATATTACGGCCTGTAATTTTACCTAATTCCACCAATTTGCGTTGTGGCATTTGGAAATCAGGGTTAAAATTCATCTGCCCTTTTACGTAATCAGCAGCAAGGCTTGTCAGGCTGAAATTTTAAAAACCGGAAGAGGTTATTTTCTTTGGTGCACTTCATCAATTTTATAAACCCTTCAGAAATCTGCGCATAAAGGATTTTGTTTGATTTCTCAAAAATCTGAAATGGCCTGCTATCAGCATTGCCCCGCCGGCAATGTGATTTAACTTGTGTGTTTTAACTCTTACCAATTGTAAAACCGACTGAGCAATATCGTGCATTAAATCGCTAATAACACTCTTCACCGCATTGGTTTCAATACCATGATGTGCGAGGTCATTTTTAATAGCGGTACTGGCGCTGCTGTTGGCACAAATTGCTGAACAAACGGTATAGGATATCTGTAACTTTGACAAACGTTCCCGCACCTGATTATAGCCAAATAATCTTTCCCCCCAACAAACCGGTTTTTGCAGTGGTCGATTGCTTCATCAAGCATTCGCTGGATAATTCTCGCGCCAAGTCTGGAAAAATGCATCCGTCTTCTGTGCAACATGTCGTGCATCATTTTACACCTGAAATGTGAGGTTGAAGTTTATAAGCTTCTGGAACCCTCACATCAATTCTGCTGAGTCCGCATGGAATCATATAAAGACCAAGGTTGTCAAACAATTCCTCCACTTCAAT
>JAZBNQ010000014.1:0-4805 GCA_036350775.1 Mariniphaga sp. | reverse complement strand
GCTTCGGAAATGTATTTGATAGAAGCAGAAGCTTTGGCACGTCAAAATAAAAACACAGAAGCCCAAAATGTTTTATATACGTTGGTTTCCGAAAGGGATTCAGGGTATGAAAAATCAACTAAGACTGGACAGGACCTGGTTGATGAAATTCTTGTTCAGAGAAGAATAGAATTATTCTTTGAAGGACATCGCTGGTTCGATATGCTCAGAAACGATGAAGAACTTGACCTGGAAGGATCGGGTGCCGATCCTGACCTTTACCTGGATGGCTACAAACAGGCCAGGCCCAGTGTTAATCCCAAGTGGGTTTTCCTCATCCCGCAAAGGGAAATCGATGCCAATTCAAACATTGTGCAAAACCAGCACTAAAATTTAAATATTAGTGGTGAAAGCCAATGAATACTGGCACTGGAAAAGGAGGCTGTCTCAAAAAGACAGCCTCCTTTTATTTTGGCGCAAATTAATTTTACTCAAATGATTACCCGAAACCCTGCCTAAGTTGAGTTTTCAGACTGAATTAAGTTGTCGTTTTGCGGCGTTATTTTTTAGGTAAAATAGCAGACAAACAAAATATTCAAATTCGTATTAGAAATTTTTGTGTTATGTTTAGTGGTCCTGAAGCGAGTGAACATTTGCATAAATAGTTCAAAAAGTTGTGAAAATAAGTTAATCCTATATATTTTTTTTATCTTAGCCGCCTTAAAGAGTGAGTAATTAATTATTAAAATTTGATTTATGAAGAAAATTGCGCTAATGCTATTTGGCATTGCCATTTTTGGCATGCTTACAGTTGAAGCTCAGGTGCGGCGTGTTACGGGTACTGTAACCAGTGCCGATGACAGAACTCCGATACCTGGTGTTTCAGTGATGGTAGAAGGTACAACGCTGGGAACCATAACCAATATTGAAGGTGTGTACCAGCTGGATGTTCCTAATGACGCTACAACGTTAATTTTTTCTTTTGTGGGAATGACTTCCAAAGAGGTTGAAATTACTTCAGGAACGGTTGACGTTGTATTGGAACAGGCTTATGTTGGCCTCGATGAAGTTATGGTTGTAGCCTATGGTACTCAAACCAAAAAATCGCTGACTGGTTCCCAGACAGCAATTAAGGGCGAGGAGCTTCAAAAGATTCAGGTATCAAACATTTCCCGGGCTTTGGAAGGTTCAGTCGCAGGTGTTCAAACAACAAGCAGCTCTGGTCAGCCGGGAACAGGAGCAAGTGTTCGCATCAGGGGTATGGGATCATTATCTGCCAGCAGTTCTCCTTTATACGTAGTTGATGGAATTCCCTACGAAGGAAATATCAACAATATCAGCCAGGTTGATATTGAATCGATGACTGTGCTGAAAGATGCTTCTGCTACTGCTATTTACGGGGCACGTGCTGCCAACGGAGTTATTCTTATTACTACAAAAAGAGGTACATCAAGTGCTCCCCGCATTTCAGTTGACAGTAGAATTGGTGTTAACTCCAAAGCATATAAAGGTTATGATGTTATGACTGATCCCGCAGAATATTATGAAACATTCTGGGAGGGCCTGCGAAACGACAGGTACTACAGGAATAACTATTCTTTTGTTGATGCCGGTTATTATGCCAGCAACAGGTTAATTAAGTTTACAAATCCTACAGGAGCTACCGAATGGATGCTTGGCTACAACAATTATGATGTGCCGGACAACCAGGTCATCGATCCGCTTACCGGAAGAGTGAATCCAAATGCCAGATTGCTTTACCAGGAAAACTGGGAAGATGAAGTTTTTGAAAACGGTATCCGGCAGGAACACTCAGTAAGTATGAGTGGTGTATCTTCCGGTACAAACTACTTTATGTCGTTTAACTACCTTGATGATGAAGGATATAGCCCAAACAGCGGATTTGAGCGTTATACCACACGTTTGAAACTGGCACAGGATGTAACCAAATGGCTGAAAGTTAATGGAAACGTTTCATACGTTCGTACCAATACACTTAACCCAACTTCAACCGGGAGCAGCTCAGCCAATATTTTTTATGTTGCTCAGGTTGTAGCGCCTATTTATCCTATTTACCAGCATAACCTTGATGGTTCGCTCGATTTGGACAAAAACGGAAATAAACAATACGATTTTGGCGACCGTGATGATATGAAAAGGCCGGTTATGCCTATAGCAAATCCTGCGGGAACTCAGGTTTTGAATACAGAAAATACAGCCCTGGACCGCATTAACTTTACCGGAGGCGCCACCGTTTCAATTACCAGCGATTTGGATTTGATTCTGAATCTTGGAGTTGACAACGCTCAAACCAACCGCTCGCGTATTGATAATAACCAGATTGGGCAGTATGCAGAAACCGGTGGTTATATATACAAAAGCAGTGGCGTAACACGTACCATTAACTCAAACCAGATTCTGGCCTTTGATAAAAAACTGAATGATGAACATTCAATTTCGGCCAAAGCTGGTCACGAATATTATAAGTGGGACTATACCCTGAATTATGGAGGCAAACAGAATTTTCTGTTTCCCGACATTACCGAAATGGACTGGGCCGTGGTTATGAGCAGCGTGGGTTCATACGGTTATGATTATTCACTTGAAAGTTACTTCGGACATTTGAATTATGGATTCCGCGACAGGTACTTCATTGATGGAAGTATGCGTTACGACGGATCTTCAAGATTCCATCCTGATAACCGTTGGGGTTCATTCTGGTCAGTTGGCGGTTCGTGGGTTATGAGCGACGAAGCTTTTCTGCAAAATGCAACCTACCTTGATATTTTGAAACTCAGAGTTAGTTATGGTAGCATTGGGAATGACAATCTTGGAGGTAATTATTACTATTATGCTTATGAAGATCAGTACAACGTTGTAAATAACGACGGTGAAGTTGGTCTTGAGTTCGCTTTTAAAGGAAACAAAGACCTGAAATGGGAAAGCAACAACTCATTCACCGTTGGTTTCGACTTCGGATTTTTAAATGCAATTTCAGGGAATATCGACTATTTCCAGAGAACAAGTTCCGACCTGCTGTTTGTGTTGCCACAGGCACCATCTTCAGGTATTGCTGAAATTCCTTTCAATATTGGTAAATTAACCAACAGCGGTTTTGAATTGCAGTTGAATGCCAACCTGGTAAATACCAACGATTTCAAATGGGATGTAACGCTAAACGCCACACATTATACCACAACTATTGATGAACTGCCCGAGATGTATAAAGAGGAAGGCCTCACAAGGGGTGGTTACCAGAAATGGGAAGAAGGATATTCTCCGTACCTCTTTTACATGAGAAGATATGCAGGAGTTGATCAGGAAACCGGACAAGGCCTTTGGTTTATGGACGAACTTGACGATGACGGCAACGTAACCGGAGAAACTACTACTCCTGTTTGGACGGATGCTACCCGCTACCGTACCGATAAAGATGCAACTCCCGATGTTTTTGGTGGTATCTTGTCCACTGTACAAGTAAAAGGATTTGATTTAAGCGTTCAAACGGCCTATCAAATTGGTGGTTATGTTTATGATGGTGTTTACGGCAATTTTATGCATGCCGGCGACGCAAACAATGTTGGACAGAACTTTCACAGAGATATTCTGAAAAGATGGACTCCATCAAATACTGACACGAATGTGCCTCGTATTGACAGATATACGGATGCAAACAACGTGAGTGACAGGTTCCTTACCAAAGCAGATTATTTCTCATTGCGAAGCATTGTTTTAGGATATACCATTCCTAATTATCTTACGCAGGAGTGGGGAATTGAAACATTGCGTTTCTATGTTGCGGCTGATAATTTATTCTTCATGTCAAGAAGACAAGGTTTTGATCCGAGAATGTATTTCAGTGGCGTAACAACCGCAACTGACATGAACTATTCACCAATCAAAACCGTTTCGGCAGGATTAAATCTGACGTTCTAAAAATTTTAAAAGAAAAGAATTATGAATAGAATATATAATTATTTGATTTTCATTGTTGCAGGAGCAATGCTTTTAACCACCTCGTGCAGCGATGAACTGAATACAGACCCCAGGGGGACTGTATCTCAATCGCAAATAGCTGACCTGGCAGCATCTGATCCGGAGGCCCTTGCACTGGTTATTGAACCCATGATTGCCGGGATGTACGGGCACCTTGTAACTTACAATTCGATGGGGTTGTCCAGCGTTCGGCATGATGATCACGGAATCAAAAGTATTTTGCACATTGCCGATATGATGGGCGAAGATGTAGTCCAAACTTCATCTTCGTATGGCTGGTACTACAGCGATTATTTGCTTGAACTAAGAGACAAAGATTACCAGCATCCTTATTTTATTTGGCAGTATTTGTACCGTAACATTAAACTGGCAAACGACATCCTGGCTCAAATACCCGAAGATGTTGAAGACACTCAGTTAAAAGCTTTCCGTGGACAGGCCCTTGCCACAAGGGCTTACAGCTACCATTACCTGGTTCAGATTTATCAGAAAACCTACGTGGGACATGAAAATGACCCCGGAGTGCCGATTGTAACCGAAGTAGTTAGCGAAGAAGGATTTCCGCGTGCACCCTTGAGTGCTGTTTATGATCTTATGATACAAGACCTAACCAATGCTGTTGGATTATTGGATGGATACAACAGGCCAAGTAAAGGTTTTATAAACCAGTCAGTTGCCTACGGATTTTTGGCCCGTGTTTATTTAAGCATGGAAAACTGGGAAGCTGCCGCATCTGCCGCAAACAGTGCAAGGAACGGATATCCGATTATGACCGGAGAACAATACCTCGACGGATTTAAATACATTTCAAATCCTGAATGGATGTTTGG
>JAZBNQ010000013.1:0-9211 GCA_036350775.1 Mariniphaga sp. | reverse complement strand
TTTGTAACCGCTTCCGACGGGTGTTCGTAACGGATTCCGTTGCGCGATTTCACTTCAACGATCACCAGTTGGTCGCCGTCCTGGGCCACAATGTCGAGTTCCAGATGACCAAAGTGCCAGTTGGTATCCATAATTTTATACCCGAGTTTTAAAATATACTGCTGTGCCAGCCCTTCCGCAATTTCTCCTATTTCTTTTGTTGAAGCCAAACCGCTGATAGTTTAAAGTTTAAAGTTCAGAGTTTAAAGTATGTCCAGGAAGAAGTTTCAATGTTGATTCCTGTTCGGTTACATCGAGCTCCCAGGGTTGCCCGAAAATCAGTGCCAGGTTTTTTTCGTTATGACCTGCCGGAAAATCAAAACATACCGGAAAATTATATTCAGCAACAGCTTCGGCAACAATCTCGTGAATGGTTTTCCCAAAAGGCGACTCGTTATCTTTCATATCCGTAAAATTACCCAACACCAGCCCGGCAAGATTATCCAGTTTGCCACTCAGTTTCAGTTGCAACATCATGCGGTCAGAATGGTATAAAAATTCGTCTATATCTTCCAGAAAAAGGATTTTTCCATTGGTTTCCAGTTCGCAGCACGTTCCCTGCATGCTCGAAATAATGGAAAGGTTTCCGCCCACCAGCTCGCCGGTCGCTTTTCCGGAACGGTCACCTTTGGCAGCCGGGATAGTATAGGAAGCTCTTCCTCCGGTCAGCAACTGTATCAGTGATTGCAGGTTTTCGTTGGGAAGCTTTTCCTTATCGAAAAAATAGCGTGGCATGGCACCGTGAATGGTGGCCATCCGGTTGCGGTTGAGGCACGAATGCAAAATAGTAATATCGCTGAAACCCACAATCCATTTCGGGTGCCTGAACAATCCATCGTAGTTGAGTTTGCTAATGATGCGCACTGTGCCGTAACCTCCGCGCGAACAAAGGATAGCCGAAGTTTCAGGATCGTCGAGGGCCATTTGTAAATCTTCCAGGCGTTGCTGGTCGGTGCCGGCAAACTGAAAATGGCTGGAAAAAACGTGCTGTCCCAGTTCTACGCGGTAGCCCTGGTCGAGCAACCAGTCCACTGCCGGAAGCACATATTTCTCCTTCACCTTCCCAGCCGGGGAAACAATACGGATTTTATCGCCGGGTTTTAAATGCGGTGGTATAATCATTTTTTCATCCTTTGTTTATCAAGTTACAAAAAATAGCCATTTATCTTAAAAAATCAGGCCGACAAAATCTGAAAAAGTTCCTCCACGGTTTCGGCCCAAAAATCAGGATCGGTACTTTCCAATTCTTCCTTTTTGCCAAAACCGTAGGTAACTGCTATTGTTGCAAGTCCGTTTTCCTTTCCTCCCGTCATATCGAAAACCGTATCGCCTACCATCGCAATTTTTTTTGACGGCGCCAGCTGCCTCATTTCCAGCAGCTGGGAAATGATGGTGGTTTTCGTTGCAAAGTCTCCTTTATAATCTGCACCTTTTAACTGCATAATGTATTTATCGAAGCCAAAATGTTCGCTAATCTGCGCAGCAAACTTCTCCAGTTTTGAGGTGGCAATAAAAAGTTGTTTGCCAGCAAAATGCAACTCTTCCAACATTTCGGAAACCCCCGGATAGGGATCGTTTTCAAACAAGCCGTGTACCGAATAATATTCTCGAAAATACTCCACTGCCAGTTGCGTGTTACGCTCATTCAACCCGTATAGATTTTTAAACCCATGCTGCAATGGCGGACCGATAAAGCCATCGGGTAAATTACCATTAAATCCGTTTACCTGCATCTTGTCCAATGCATATTTTACCGAAGCGGCAATGCCCCGGGTATTATCAGTGAGGGTACCGTCGAGGTCAAAAATGATGTGGGAAAAATTACTCATGGCGGCAAAGATAATAAACCGGGGGAAATCCGGGACGCCCGAACCCGATAGCTATCGGGAGTAACCGCGCATTTCATAATCGGCTAAAAAAAGCGTTTGTAAAATCCGTTTTCCCTCAATTCCACTATCTTTGTGCCCTTAAAGAAAAAAAACCTTTTATTTCAGCAAAAAGATATTCAATATGGGGGAATTTAAACGGACTTTGATAACTACAGCGCTGCCTTATGCCAACGGTCCAATCCACATTGGCCACCTGGCCGGTGTTTATGTGCCAGCCGATATTTACGCGCGGTACCTGCGCCTGAAAAACGAAGATGTATTGCTCATTGGCGGTTCCGACGAGCATGGCGTGCCCATTACGCTGAAAGCTAAAAACGAAGGCGTTACGCCGCAGGATGTGGTTGACAAGTTCCACGCAATCATAAAAAAATCGTTTAAAGACTTTGGGATTTCATTTGATGTGTATTCGCGCACCAGCGCCGAAATTCATCACAAAACCGCTTCTGAATTTTTCAAGAAAATGTATGACCAGGGGCAGTTCCTCGAAAAAACTTCGGAACAATATTACGACGAAGAAAACCAGCAGTTTTTAGCCGACCGTTACATCATTGGCACCTGCCCGAAATGTGGGTTTGAAAAAGCTTACGGCGACCAGTGCGAAAGCTGCGGAACTTCGCTCAGCCCTACGGAACTGATTAACCCAACTTCGATGATTAGCGGGAACCAGCCGGTGCTAAAGGAAACCAAACACTGGTACCTGCCACTCGACCAGTACGAACCGTGGCTGCGCGAATGGATTCTGGAAGGGCACAAAGAATGGAAACCCAATGTTTACGGGCAGTGCAAATCGTGGATTGACAGCGGGCTGCAGCCCCGGGCCTTAACACGCGACCTCGACTGGGGTGTGCCGGTTCCGGTGGAAGGCGCCGAAGGAAAAGTGCTGTATGTGTGGTTCGATGCACCCATCGGTTACATTTCGGCTACCCGCGAACTTACCCCTGAATGGGAAAAATACTGGAAAGACCCGGAAACACGCTTGCTCCATTTCATCGGCAAAGACAACATCGTTTTTCACTGCATCATTTTCCCCAGTATGTTGAAAGCCGAAGGCACTTTTAATTTGCCCGACAATGTGCCGGCCAACGAATTTTTGAACCTGGAAAACGATAAAATCTCCACATCTCGGAACTGGGCGGTTTGGCTGCACGAATACCTGGAAGAATTTCCGGGGAAAGAAGACGTGCTGAAATATGTGCTTACAGCTAACGCTCCCGAAACCAAGGACAACGATTTTACCTGGAAAGATTTTCAGGCAAGGAACAACAACGAACTGGTGGCAATACTCGGAAACTTTGTAAACCGGGCGCTCGTGCTTACCCATAAATATTTCGACGGTAAAGTTCCGACACGCGGCGAACTTTCGGATTACGACAGGGATACGTTGGCAGCCATTTCTACCCTAAAAAGTGAAGTGGAAAAAAGTCTCGACAGTTTCCGGTTTCGCGAAGCACTAAAAAATGCCATGGACCTTGCACGGCTGGGCAACAAATATTTGGCCGACGAGGAGCCCTGGAAAATCTGGAAAACTGACCCGAAAAGGGTGGAAACCATCCTGAACGTGTGCCTGCAAATTACAGCCAACCTCACTATTTGCCTGGAACCATTCCTGCCGTTCAGTATGGAAAAACTGCGTGGATTCCTGAATTACGGCAAACAGGATTGGAACCGGTTTGGCAATATCGATTTGCTGGCTGCCGGTCACCAGGTGAACACACCTGAACTGCTTTTCGAAAAAATTGAAAACAGTGTTATTGAAGCCCAATTGCAAAAATTACTGAATACAAAAAAAGCCAACGAACTTGCGGAAGCAAAAGCCAAACCGGCCAAAGAAAGCATCGAATTCGACGATTTCGGAAAAATGGACATTCGTGTGGGAACAATACTGGAAGCCGTAAAAGTAGCTAAAACCAAAAAGCTGTTAAAATTAGAAATCGATACTGGTTTTGACAAACGTACCATTGTTTCGGGCATTGCCGAATATTATGAACCCAAAGATTTGATTGGCAAACAAGTTTCCATCTTGGTAAATCTGGAGCCCAAAAAACTTAAAGGCATCGAATCGCAGGGTATGATTTTGTGTGCTGAAAATGCCGACGGGACCTTATCCCTAGTTTCGCCCGACCAAAAAGTTAAGAACGGTTCGGAAGTGAAATAGATGAATGTATTTTAACTAAAAAGCCTTCCCAAAAAATGAGAAGGCTTTCCAAATATCGTTAAAATTCAATTTATTCTGAAAACCGCGCAAGCAAATATTCACGGTTGAGGCGCGCAATGTTGGTGATGGAAATGCTTTTGGGGCATTCCACTTCGCAGGCGCCGGTATTGGTACAACCGCCAAAACCTAATTCATCCATTTTGGCTACCATACTGCGGGCGCGTTTTTTGGCTTCTACTTTACCCTGCGGAAGTTTTGCAAGGTGTGAAACTTTGGCCGCCACAAAAAGCATAGCCGAAGAATTTTTACAGGCCGCCACACAGGCACCGCAACCAATGCATGATGCAGCATCCATCGATTCTTCCGCATCTTCATAAGAAATAGGAATGGCGTTGGCATCGGGAACACCTCCGGTATTAACCGAAATAAAACCACCTGCATGAAGTATTTTTTCGAAAGCAGTGCGGTCAACCACCAGGTCTTTAATAACCGGAAAAGATTTAGCTCTCCATGGTTCAATTGTGATGGTTTCACCATCTTTAAATTTCCGCATATGCAACTGACAGGTTGTTATTTCAGTATCTGGCCCATGCGCACGACCATTTATATAAAGACTGCAGGTACCGCAGATTCCTTCACGGCAATCGTGATCAAAAGCAATGGGGTCTTTTCCCTCAATAATCAACTTGTTATTCAAAATATCAAGCATTTCAAGAAAAGAGGACCCGGTTGAAATATTTTCGATGGTATAAGTTTCAAACCGTCCCTTGTCGGCTGCATTATTTTGCCGCCACACTTTTATATTGAGTTTTTTAAGAATTTTATCTGCCATAATTGATAAGATTATAGAATATTAGATTTGAGTACAGAGTTACTTGTAACTCCGCTGAGTCAACTTCACATTTTCAAATACCAAATCTTCCCTGTGAAGCACCGGTTCCTGTCCTTCGCCTTTGTATTCCCAGCAGGAAACATAGGTGAATTTTTCATCGTTTCGTTTTGCTTCACCTTCTTCAGTAACTGATTCTTCGCGGAAATGTCCGCCACAAGATTCGTTCCGGTCGAGGGCGTCAAGTGCCATTAATTCGCCAATGTCGAAGAAATCGGCAACACGTCCGGCTTTTTCCAGCTCCGGATTCAAATTATCCAATTCACCAGGAATTTTCACATCTTTCCAGAATTCTTCTCGGATTTCACGAATCATCTGAATAGCTTTTTTCAGACCTTCTTCATTACGCGACATGCCCACATAGTCCCACATTACGTGGCCCAGCTTTTTATGGAAATAATCCACCGGTTTGGTTCCTTTTATATTGAATAACTTTTTAATCCGCTCTGTTACCGCTTTTTCTGCTTCTTCAAACTCTGGCTTATTGATATCTATTTTTGGAGTAAGAATTTCGTCAGCCAGGTAATCGCCAATAGTATATGGAAGCACAAAATAACCGTCGGCCAGTCCCTGCATCAGTGCCGAAGCACCAAGCCGGTTTGCTCCGTGATCCGAAAAGTTTGCTTCTCCAATAGAATATAAACCCGGAACAGTAGTCATCAGATTGTAATCCACCCATGTACCACCCATTGTATAATGAATAGCCGGGTAAATCATCATCGGCTCTTTATACGGGTCAACATCAGTAATTTTTTCATACATCTGGAAAAGGTTTCCATAGCGGGCTTTAATTACATTTTTTCCAAGCCTTTCAATGGAATATTTAAAATCGAGGTAAACTGCTTTGCCTTCAGGATTTACGCCAAAACCTGCATCGCATCTTTCTTTTGCAGCCCGGGAAGCCACATCCCGCGGCACAAGATTACCATATGAAGGATAACGGCGCTCCAGGTAAAAATCACGATCTTCTTCAGGAATATCATTCGGTCCGATTTCTCCTTTCCTGATTTTTTCTGCATCTTCTTTTTTCTTCGGAACCCAAACACGACCATCGTTACGTAACGACTCCGACATTAGTGTCAGTTTAGACTGCTGGTCTCCATGAACCGGAATGCAGGTGGGGTGAATTTGCACAAAACAGGGATTGGAAAAGAATGCGCCTCTTTTGTAGCACTGCCAGGCCGCAGAACCATTGCTTCCCATAGCATTTGTTGAGAGGAAAAATACATTTCCGTAACCCCCGGTAGCAACAACAACAGCATGGGCTCCAAACCGTTTAATTTTTCCGGAGACCAGGTCGCGGGCAACTATGCCACGGGCTTTACCGTCAATAATAACAACATCGAGCATCTCGTGTCTGCTGTATATTTCAACGTTGCCTTTCGAAATTTGCCGGTTCATGGCCTGATAAGCCCCCAAAAGCAATTGCTGACCGGTTTGGCCGCGGGCATAAAAAGTACGGCTTACCAGCGCTCCGCCAAAAGTGCGGTTGGCCAGCAATCCGCCATATTCGCGGCCAAAAGGAACACCCTGAGCCACACACTGGTCAATGATATTTGGGGAAACCTCAGCCAAACGGTAAACATTGGCTTCACGCGAACGGTAATCACCTCCTTTAATGGTGTCGTGAAATAACCGGTAAATGGAGTCGTTGTCGTTTTGATAATTTTTCGCAGCATTTATTCCACCCTGCGCAGCAATGGAGTGCGCACGCCGGGGGCTATCCTGGTAACAAAAAGCTTTCACTTTATAGCCCAGTTCGGCAAGTGAAGCAGCAGCAGATGCACCGCCAAGTCCGGTTCCTACAACAATTACCTCCAGTTTTCGTTTATTGGCCGGGCTTACCACTTTAACATTCTCCTTGTGCCTGATCCACTTCTCAGCCAAAGGCCCTTCAGGTATTTTTGATTCTAATATACTCATAACCAAATGCTTTTTCGGAATTAAAACTTAATGAGAAAGTACAATGGAATGACTGAAAATCCAACGGCAATAATAACTGCATACACTTTACCAACAATCTGCAGTCTGCTCATCCATTGTTTGTTACTTAACCCTAATGTGTGAAAAGCGGACCAAAATCCGTGCGAAAGATGTAATCCCAACAATATTGCTCCCAATACATAAATAATGTCATAAATAACACTTGATTTAAACAAGCCGGCAACCAAACTGTAAGTATCTTCCATGTGTTCGCCGTTTATGGTAACTTCAGGTACGTTTCCTGTAAAACGAATCACCCAGTAAAAATTAATAATGTGTATTATTAAGAATACCAGTACCAAAGCTCCCAAAATAAGCATATTCCTTGACGCCCAGGTACTTGAAACTGCTGATTTTTTCTTGTCGTATTTTACAGGCCTTGCTATCCAGTTTTGGTATTCCAGAAAAAATGACCAAATAATATGAACCAAAAAACCAAGACCCAGCAAAGGCTCAACAACCCGGATAATGGGATTGGTGACCATAAAATGGGCAGCATTATTAAATAGTTCCCCGCTGTCATCAAAAATCAGCATTAAATTTACCGTAAGATGTACAGCTAAAAACATCACCAAAAAGAGCCCTGAAATGCTCATTATAAACTTTCTGCCAATTGACGCAGTTAAAAACTTGCTCATAAATTAATTATTTAATCGTGTTGACATTTATATTCGAAGACAAAAGTAGCCCAACCCACTATTTTCCCCAAAAAGTTTGCTCGAAAATAGCTAATTTAAATTGTTTCTAAGAAGTTGAATTAACACTATTTATAACAAATTGAAAAATAAAACCAAAACAATAATCAAATGTTCAATTTTTTGCGAATCCTTTAAATGACTGATTCCATTGTTTTAAGGTAAATTTATCCGATAGCGCAACCAATTCAGTGGGATGAAAGTTATTTTTAACACGGCTTATTTCAATTTTTTCAAAAACACATTGAACTGCCAGGGTTGTACCATCTTTTAAGTTAGCATATCCCTTTATTCGATATGCCAGGGGTGCCCATTCATTTAAAAATTGATCCAGTGCATTTTTTGAAATTTTTTTTCCACTTTTTATGACCATGGAATTAACATCGGGACGGGCAAGTGGTTTTCCCGGATCAGGATAGAATTTAGAAACAGCAGCATCTCCCGGCTTAAAATCCACGTTGCAAAAGGCTGTTTTTCTGATTTCAGCAAATGGGTTTATTTTTCGAATTTCATCGTGCAGTTCATCAACATTCTCAACCCTATCTGTTTTGTTTATCAACACTTTATCTGCCATACGGATTTGATGATTCAACCGCTGCCCCATCAAACCGGCTTTTTTATAGTTCAGGGCATCCACAATGCACCAGTTGGAGGCGAGGTAAATTTTTTCTGAAAGTGAACCGGCAGAAACCACTTCGGCCACGGATGTGGTATCTGAAAGCCCTGAGGCCTCGATAATTAAAACCTCAGGATGATGTTCGTCAATAAATTTTTCGAGCGAACGGGTGAAATCTCCCAGAAGACACACGCAAAAAACCGAGCCTTTGTTTATTTCAAGCAGGCGAAAATCTTTGCCTGAATTTTTCAGCTCCACACCATCGATATTGGAAGGCGCAAATTCATTCTGAATGATGCCAAGCTTGTATTTTTCTGAATACGAATCTATTATTCGTTTCAGGAATGTGGTTTTTCCGCTACCTAAAAATCCGGAGACGATATGGAAAGGAATTTTCATTCAGTTTTCATTTACCACGCTTCTCAATTTGCAAATATGTTCTGGGGTAGTCCCGCAGCAACCTCCAATCACATTGGCGCCGGCGGCAATAATTTTCGGAACCAATGCAGCCATTTCCTCCGGTTTTTCCGGAAAAACTGTTTCACCATCCTGGTAAACCGGCATGCCGGCATTGGCGTGCACCAGAATTGGGATGTCGGGATTTGCTTTGCGAATTTCTTCCACAATACCTACCATTCCAGCTATTCCATTGCCACAGTTGGCGCCAATAAGTTCTGCGCCGGCATCGATTAAATTTTGCACCATTTCAGTTGGCGAAACGCCCATCATGGAACGAAATTCGCCGGTAACCGTTTTTTCGAAGGTCATGGTGCAAAAAACTTCGCAGCCTGTATTTTCTTTGGCAGCCCGGATGGCAAGGATCGCTTCGTCGAGATCGCTCATGGTTTCAATCATGATGGCATCAGCACCACCGGCTTCCAAACCCACTGCCTGTTCTTTGAAAGCTTCGTACATTTCTTCTTCGGTTACATCGCCCATCATCAG
>JAZBNQ010000012.1:0-17051 GCA_036350775.1 Mariniphaga sp. | reverse complement strand
CCTTAGCAAATAATCATCTGCAGTTAAAAACAGTTCAGAAAAATCAGCATTAAACGCACAGTTGGCGGTTGCTTCGCCCGTAAAAATTGTTCCGAGGTGTTCTCCCAGTGAAGTAAAAACCAACACCCCACCCGGCCCTGTTGCGAAAACCCAACCGTTTGGATGCACCTTTAACCCGTCTGGCAAACCTTTGAGGATTTCAGTCAGTTCAGTAGCATCGAAAAAAACTTTTCCATTTTTCAAAAGTCCATTTTTATCCACATCATAAACCATCCAAATTGCCCGGGAAGGATCGGAATTGGCCACATACAATTTTTTATTATCGGGAGAAAAAGAAATTCCGTTCGGACGGGAAAGTTCTTTGGTCAGCAGAACAACTTCACCGGTTTTTCCAACTTTAAAAACCCCCTGAAAATCCAGTTCCTTTTTCGGATCATCCACATTTTTTTCTAACCCGTAAGGTGGATCGGTAAAATACAAATCGCCGTTTGTATGAAATGCTGCATCGTTTGGACTGTTCAGTTTTTCCCCGTTGTAATTATCTGCCAGGGTCACGAATTCTGCTTTGGGATTCGAAAGCGGAGCAGCCATTTTTGCAACCCTGCGATCGCCATGCTGGCAAAGAACAAGTTCACCTGAAGCGTTTAGAAGCAACCCATTTGATCCCGGTTCTCCCACGCGTTTTTCCTTTCCGGTAAAACCTGAAGGTTTCAAATAAAGTTTCATACCAGCGTTTTCTGTCCATTCAAAAATGGAATTGGACGGAATATCGGAAAAGATAAGTTTATTTTCTGAAGGCAACCATAGTGGACCTTCTGTCCATTCAAATCCATCAGCAAGAATTTCCACTTCGGCATTTTCAGGAATAATTTGATAAATGAGCGGATTTTTCACGATTAACCGGCTTCCTGGTTTTATTTGTTGTGCAAAACTAAAACCAGAAAGGCCCAGGATTAAAAAAACAAGCAAGAATTTTTTCATTTCTGTTCAATTAAAATTTGTCTGTAATTTACGAAACGAAAGTTGGGCAAACAATATAAATTTCTTTAAAAAGGATGATCTTTCAATAATAAAAAGTAACACGATCAGGATTTGCATTAAATTACCTTTTTAAATACTAATCATTTTTTTGTACATTTATTCATTCAATTCAACCGATACAAACTAAAAATATGGAAACGGAAGAAAAACCAGTCGGAAAACCCAAAAAAATTTCGAAAAAGTTTTACAACAATGAATTAAACCAGCTCCAGATTGAGCTTGTAAAACTTCAGGAGTGGATAAAAACCAAAGGATTAAGAGTTGTAGTAATTTTTGAAGGACGCGACGCTGCGGGAAAGGGAGGCACCATAAAACGAATTACTCAGGTATTGAATCCACGTATTTGCCGGGTGGTTGCTTTGGGTACTCCTACCGAGCGTGAAAAAACCCAATGGTATTTCCAAAGGTATGTGCCAAATCTTCCGGCAGCCGGGGAAATGGTACTTTTTGACCGAAGCTGGTACAACAGGGCTGGTGTGGAAAAAGTAATGGGCTTTTGTACCACCGATGAATACTGGGAATTTCTTCGCTCCTGCCCTAATTATGAACGGATGCTGATTCGCTCAGGAATCATTCTTATTAAATACTGGTTTTCGGTAAGTGAGGAAGAACAGGAAAAACGTTTCAGGGCCCGCATGGCAGATCCTACCAAACGCTGGAAACTGAGCCCGATGGACTTAAAATCGCGGGAATTGTATGTAGAATACTCCAAAGCAAAAGATGAAATGTTTGCTTATACGGACACAAAAATAAGTCCATGGTATATGGTTGATGCAGATAATAAAAGGCGTGCCCGTTTGAATTGTATTCATCATTTGTTGTCTATGATACCGTATGAAGATTTAACGCCCGATGCAGTGGAATTACCCCCGCGAAAAGACACCAAAGGCTATGTGCGCCCTCCTATTGAGGAAATGACTTATGTTCCGGAAGTTTACTGAAACTTAATAATCCAGAGTTCGGGTTAAGTTATACAAGTGCCGTTCCTGGTTTTCAATAAAACCCTGAAATAAAGTTTGATGACCTTCTTGTTCAATATAACCACGCTCTATAAATTCGAGGTATGCATAAGGCCAGCTTATTTCTTCAATCTCGTTTTCTGTTTTTACTTTTAAATCTTCTTTTACAGCTAAAGTTGCTGTTTGCTGTAAAACACTTCCCTTTTCGCCCTCAATTTTATCTTTCACCGGGATACCTGCTTCTTTCATTGCCTGGTAAGTTGATTCCAAATCGGGCCAGGCATCAACTCCCTGTTTGTTTATACTTGATGCAAAATGACTGGGCGAATTGCCGTGTAACAAAACCCAGGCTGCATAATGCGAAATATCGTTTAATTTCAAAACGGTTTCTTTGGCAGGAGGATCCCATGGCCTGCGAAAGTAATTAACCAGCTCATTTGTAAGTATTTCAGAAGCTTCTGTATTTAAAATTCCATCCGCTTTCAGCTTACTTAAAAGTTCAATGCCGATATCAGAAAGCAGATATGGAGTATCTGAGAGTACATCGGGAAACAGGTTTTGCGCCCAGCCGGGTAAATTGGAAACTTCGAGCTGACTGACATAAAATTTGGGCAAATCTTCAGATTCAGCTTCAAAATGAACAGCTTTCAGGTTCTTTTTTGGAAGCACATATTTCCCTGCCGGATGGTATCCAAAACATTCTATAATATGCCTGATTGCCAAAATTCCTTCCGGTTGTTCACCAGTATGCCAATTTAGCGTTCTAAAGCCCACATGATCCAAAACAACCTGACCACCTTTGCTGTTTACCAACCCGGCATAAGTTTTTGCATAGGGAACCCTTAAAATATAAGCCTCCCACAATTTATCGATAAGGCTTTTCCCAATCTCACTTGCATTGCGTTTCATTGCATTACATTTTTGTTTTTATTTAATTCCAGATAAAAACTGTGGATTTTTCAGAGAACCAATCCCCGGCTAATATCATACCCTTTTAAACATGTTTTTAGCCCAAAGGGTTACCATTAATCATGTGTTTAAAAATATTGTTTAAATGAAAAAATAAACAGGGTTAAATTTCCGCATAAGTCCTCTTTTTGGTTGATTTCATAAATTTAAGCACCTCTGATTTCTTAAAAAAAGAAGTAGCACCAACTTTCGTGGCATTTAACGCCCCGGCTGCATTCCCAAAATTTAAAGCTTCCTGAAGGGAATTTCCCTGGAGATGGTAATGTAGAAATCCGGCAGAAAAAGCCATTCCTGAACCAATATTATCCTTCATTTCAACATTATAACCTGAATCGAAAAAAGCTCCTGTTTCTTTGTGAAATGCAAATACCCCATTAAAACCCCGGGTTATTAAAACCAAATCAACATTATATTTTTTTACCAGTTGCTCTCCAAACTTTTCAAGGTTTCCCTGTTTCAAACTGAGTTTTTCATTTAAAAAATCGATTTCTTTTTCTTTGATGCGGACAATATTAGCCGATTGCAAAAGATTTTCAACGACTATTACATTAAAAAAATGCTGAAACAATTTTAAGTCGAAAAATTTAATCGATGAGAGCGATTCTTTTATCAATTCGCGCAGTGTGTTTTTTGAAATACCAAACCGCTGTGGTAATAACCCAAAAAAAAGGCAGTCGGCATCGCGAACCAGTTTTAATGCTTCGGTAGAAAATTCAATATGGTCAAATGCCACATCGGGAGTAACATCAAAAACCGGTTCATGTGTTTCTTCGAAGGTAACATTCACTGTGCCGGTGGGAAATTCCGAATCAATTTGTACGTCGTTCACTGAAATCCCCAACTCTTCAAGCCGTTTAAGCGCAAGTTGCCCAAGTTCATCGTCACCTACCCGTGAAAGCAGGTGGCCTTCCTCTCCGAATGAATTACACCGAAATGCAAAATTAGAAGGTGTTCCGCCCAAAACCTTACCATCGGGTAAAATATCCCATACAACTTCTCCAAAGGCTACAATTTTTTTTCTCATCTATTTTTATTTGCAGGCGACAAAAATAGGTATAAAACGATAAGGATTCAAATTTACGAAAACAGGTACGCAACAAAACACAGCTAAATAGCAGCAAAAGAATCAATCATTCAGGAGTTTCAGCCGATTAGCTTTTTACCATTTTTTTTACAAAATCGGCTAAAACATCAGTAAGGTTTGGACTACCTTTTTCATCCAAATCGTAAAATACGCGGGTAAATGGTTTGTCAATTTTTACTACCCTGTTCAAATCGATGGGTGTTCCGATAATAACCGAATCGCATTTTGTATTCTTAATGGTTTCCTCCAAATCTTTTACCTGTTCGGGGCCATACCCCATTGCCGGCAGTAACTTTCCAATATTGGGGTAAAGTTCGAAAGTACGGGTTAATTTTCCTGTTGTAAAAGGTCTTGGATCAACTATTTCTGCGGCGCCGTATTTTTCAGCCGCAACCACTGCTGCGCCAATTTTCATCTCGCCATGAGTTAACGTGGGGCCATCTTCAACGCACAAAACTCTTTTCCCTTTAATAATATCAGCATTTTCTGCCCGAACCGGACTTTCAGCGTCAATAACTATCGCATTTGGATTTACCGAAGCAATATTTTCCCTTAACTGGTTGACCATTTTCGGGTCGGCAGTGTCCATTTTGTTTATAATTATTACATCGCTGGTGCGCAAAACTACCTGGCTTGGATAATACGTTAGTTCGGCTCCTGCACGGTGCGGATCGGCCACTGCAATGGACAAATCGGCTTCGTAAAACGAAAAATCATTGTTTCCTCCATCCCATAAAATAACATCGCAGCCATCGGGATCGTTTTCGGCAGCTTTTAAAATAGCCTCGTAATCCACGCCTGCATAAATTACGTTGCCGCGGGCTATATGCGGCTCATATTCTTCCATTTCCTCAATCGTGCATTTATGCCGTTCGAGGTCTTCGATGGTGGCAAACCGTTGTACTTTTTGTTTTACCAAATCGCCGTATGGCATGGGATGCCTGATGGCCACAACCCGTAATCCCTGTTCCATTAAAATCTGAATTATTTTCCGGCTGGTCTGGCTTTTACCGGACCCGGTTCGTGTAGCACATACCGAAATTAACGGTTTAGCAGATTGAAGCATGGTTTGTTTGGGGCCCAGCAACATAAACGATGCACCGGCAGCATTCACGCGCGCAGAAACAGTCATTACACGCTGGTGCGGAATATCACTGTATGAAAACACGCAGATATCAACTTTCAATTTTTTTATCAGTTCTTCCAGTTTTTCCTCTGTATATACCGGAATTCCTTCGGGATAAAATGCACCTGCCAGTTCAGCCGGATAACGGCGATCGTCAATATCGGGTATTTGAGTGGCGGTAAAAGCCACTACTTCATAATCGTTATTGTTTCTGAAAAAAGTATTGAAATTGTGAAAATCGCGCCCGGCAGCACCAATGATAATTACTTTTTGTTTAGCCATAGTTCTGGTTTTAAATTTCGCGAAAAATTAGTGGTTTGCATGTAAAAAAAACAGGACAAATCTCAGTCTCAAAAAATAAATGTTGCTTATTGCAAACACATCATGCGTTAGGAAAAACATTTTGGAAAGCCTGACGTTCTTTTCTAAAATAAACAGTTTGAATTTTCTGGCGCATATCTATTTATCGGGTGATGATGAAAAACTGATTACCGGCAATTTTATAGGAGATTACGTTAAAGGAAAAAATTTTCTGAAATACCCGGGGAAAATCAGGGAAGGAATTATTTTGCACCGCAGAATAGATTCTTTTACTGATGAGCATGAATTATTCAGAGAAGTTAAAAAGAATTTCAGGGAAGAATTCGGGCTCTATTCAGGTGTGGTTACCGACTTAATTTTCGACCATTTACTGGCATCTGACTGGAAAAACTATCATCCGCTAACCTTGCGGCGGTTTGCCCGGAAAACTCATGCCATATTGCTAAAGAATGTTTTTTATTTGCCCCCTCGTGTACAGGGATTTTTGCCGGTATTAATTAAAAACCGAAGGTTGGAATCATACGCTCAAAAGGATGGCATTCAGCAAACACTGGACATAATGAGCCGGTACACTTCCTTGCCACCAAAAGCCGGCAAAGCCATCGAAATTATGGATACCAATTACCTGTTCATTGAAACCCGTTTTACTCTATTTATGAATGAGTTGATCGCATTCGCCGAATCTGAATCCGGAATTACGATAAAAAAACCATGAACTCAAGCCAATTAAAATCCTCTCCTGTTTAAGCCAGCATTTGGTAATACGAATCTTCAAAAAAGAATTTCGATTGGCCAAAAGCAGGTTCCAGATCATCAATCCAAATAGCATTCGGATCGTATTTGGCAAAGAATGGTTTTCCAACCCAGGCGGGGTCGCGGCCTTGCAAAAAGTTAAGCACAAATACCTTTTCCCCTTTTATTTCTGAAACGCCAACAACCTGAATTTTTCCCGGACTGCATGACATGCTGGGGCCTTTAACCGTGCGGCAAATCCCGCTAACCTGGTTGTATGCATTTCTGAAAATCTGCCAGGTTTGGTTCAGCGAAACAGCAAAATAATCCTGTGCACCAGTATCGCGCGCAATAAACATATAGTAAGGAATTATTCCCAGTTTTACCTGTTCTTTCCAGTTTTCAGCCCAAACATCGGCATGAGCATTAATGTGCTTTAATACGGGCGACTGCGAACGAATTTGAACTCCGGCATCAATCAGTCTTTTTACAGCTTCTTTCACCGCATCGGTTTTTAATTCTGACGGGTGATTAAAATGGGCCATCAATGCAATATTAATCCCTTTCCTTTTCATTTTTTTAAACAGACGAAGCAGGTCGCCGGCATCATTGTCGGTAGTAAACCGGTATGGCCAGTAAGCCAAAGATTTGGTGCCAATCCGGATATTTTTAAGATTCGGAATATCAGCTTCGACAAGGGCGTTAAAATAAGTTTCAAAAAAGCGGGTTTTCATTACAGCAGGATCACCGCCGGTAAAAAGTACATCAGTAATATGCTGATTTTCTTTTACATACTGAACCAATGTATCAGCCTCTTTCATCGCAAATTTGAACTCATTCAGCGCAAACTGAGGCCACCTGAAACAAAATGTACAATACGCATGGCAGGTTTGTCCCTGTGTTGGAAAAAAGAGCATGGTTTCACGGTATTTGTGCTGAATGCCATTAAGTTTTTTTCCTTCGAAAACCGGAACATTGTTCTCCTGCCCGGCAGGATTTGGGTTTAGCTTCAACCTGATTTTTCGGACTACTTCCTGAACTTCCTTTTTTGATGCACCACTTTTTAAAATAGTAGCCACTGCATTAAAACTGGTTTCATCAAGCATTTCTTTCTGTGGAAAATTGAGGATAAAAAACGGGTCTTTATTAAAGTTGTCCCAGTCAACCAATTCATCTACCACATAATTGTTGGTCTTAAATGGCAAAACCGTTCCTACTACTTCAATGTTAAATTTTTGTTCTTCAGTTAAGTATTCCATTTGTGGAATATCTCTGAAGTTATGCAAGGCATAAGATTTATATTCTGTCATAAGCCAATAATTTTATAAAGAACTGGATGCTCATTCTTTTTTTGAAAATAACCCCGCCGGATCATCGTGGATTACAAAAAAATGATGATTTTTTTCAAAGTTGCGCGAAAATACAAAATTAGAGGGTTAACCGGAAATTAAATCTTATGACCTTTGTCAGGTTTTAGACGGACGCTTTCAATTTGAAAGATAATCGAGCCTGCTGGCATCGAGGCGAAGAAATATAAAAAGCAGAATTGTAAATGCCCACAGCGAAGAACCACCATAACTAAAAAAAGGAAGAGGAATTCCGATAACCGGCATCAAACCAATGGTCATTCCGATATTAACCATAAAATGAAAAAAGAGGATAACTGCTACGGAATAGCCGTAAATTCGCGAAAAACCTGAACGTTGCCTTTCAGCTAATAATATAAGTCTTATCAATAATAGCATGAACAGCAAAATGACTACAGAGGTCCCAACAAATCCCCATTCTTCGCCCACGGTACAAAAAATAAAATCGGTACTTTGTTCGGGAACAAAATTAAATTTGGTTTGTGTACCGTTTAAAAAACCTTTTCCCCAAAAACCACCTGAGCCAATGGCAATTTTGCTCTGGTTAACATTGTAGCCAACTCCAAGCGGATCAGATTCAATTCCCAAAAGTTCGTTTATCCTGGCCTGTTGGTAAGGTTCCAGCACATTATCAAAAGTATAATCAACACTAAAGGAAAAAATAACAGCGCCAACAAAAACAAGGGCAACCAGGGTATAACTTTTCAACCTGTTGCGAATGCTGTAACCGATTAATCCTAAACCTGCCAAAAAGATCATTCCGGCCAATAACTGTGCAATTTCGAAACCTGAACGTGTAAAATAATTCAGAATAGCCAGCAAACCAAAGGCTATTATGAAAAACAGAAGTGCCCGGTAATAATGTTTCATTCCGGCATTTACAATAAGAAAAACCACCAATGCCAAACCTGCCAGCAGCGAAAACAAAACCAACTGGGACAGAACCAGTGAAAAAATGAAAAGCAGTCCGACAAGTGTGGCCATAAAAAGTACTACTCCCGAAAGGCCTTCACGAAACAGTACCAGCACAAATGCAAAATAAACCAGAGCCGAACCGGTATCGTTCTGAAGTAAAATAAGTGTTGCAGGTAAAAATATGATTGTACCCATTACAACAAACGATTTGAATCGCTGAAGTTTAAAACCGAAAGAACTCATGTATTTGGCAAGTGCCAGGGCTGTGGCAAACTTTCCAAACTCGGCCGGCTGCAGGCCAAAACCACCAAACGAAAGCCAGGATTTTGAATTATTTACCTCAGTTCCTGCAAAAAGCACCAAAATAAGCAACAGAATTATGGCACCATAAATAATATAGGAAAAGAAGACATAAAAATTTGTTTCCAACAGCAAAATTATAAATGCAATAAGTATTGCAGCGCCAATCCAGATTAACTGTTTGCCATAACGCTGAGAAATATCGAAAATACTGTGGTGTTCGGCATCGTAAACTGCAGCATAAATGTTGATCCATCCCAACAGAACCAACACCAGGTAAACACTTACAGTTAACCAGTCGATATTTGCCCACAAATTATTCCGTTTTGGCATTTTAATTGGATTGATTTCTGTTTATTAAATCCATTTCAAGCATCCGGGTTTCTACCCATTTTCGGCTTTCTGCAATTTCTCCTTTTAAATATTTTTCAACCAGCAAACTTGCAATAGGCGCTGCAAAAGTTGACCCAAAACCACTGTTTTCAACATAAACTGAAATGGCAATTTGTGGATTTTCCCGCGGAGCAAAAGCCATAAAAGCAGCATGATCTTCGCCATGCGGGTTTTGCACTGTTCCGGTTTTTCCACACATGGTTAAATCGGGTATTTTCATAAAAACCGAAGCGTTGGTATTTTCAACTACCATTTGCATTCCGTCAATTATTGGTTCAAAATGTTCAGGGGATATTTTCGTTTCCACGCGATTTTTGAACTCGGGTTTTATTTCCTGGCCCCCAATATTTTTTACGGTGTGGGGAATATAATAGTGGCCCCGGTTAGCCATAATAGCTGCATAGTTGGCCAGCTGCAGTGGTGTTATTCCCAATTCGCCCTGTCCAATAGCCAGCGAACGCACTGTAAGGGCACTCCACCTGCCAGCTCCAAAATAGCGGTTATAATATTCTGCGGTAGGTACATTTCCTTTGTTCTCATTCACTAAATCAGTTCCCAGTTTTTTCCCAAAACCAAAACTGTCCACATATTCTTTCCACATGTTAAATCCTTCGGCCGATGAATTTCTGCTGCTGATTATAGAGCGAAACGTATTCCACATAAATGGATTGCATGACTCACGAATAGCATCGACCACGCCAAGCGGGGAAATGTGGGAATGAGTACACCGGATTGGAACGGAAGCAGTTCCGCTACATGAAAAACGGGTATTCAAATTAATACTCCCTTCCTGTAAAGCAATTAATGCATTCAACATTTTAAAAGTGGACCCGGGAGGGTATTCAGCCAAAAGTGCCCTGTTAAAAAGTGGTTTAAGTGAATCAACAAGCAATGTGGCATAATTTGAACCCCGCACCCTTCCTACCAACATATTCGGATGATAGGCCGGAGCACTTACCAAAGCCAGAATTTCACCAGTTGAGGGCTCAATAGCAACTACACTTCCAATCTTATTCTCCATAAGTTTTTCTGCATACAACTGCAGCTCAATATCCAGCGAAGTGACCAGGTTATTTCCAACCTGTGCGGGTGTATCTTCCTCGCCATTGAGAAAACTCCCCTGAATGCGGTTATGTACATCAACCAGGTATTTTTTAATTCCTTTATCTCCCCGCACCCAATCTTCGTAAGTTTTTTCAATGCCACTCACTCCAATATAATCGCCCTGTTTATAATACACATCATGGTCCAAATCGGCCTGATTTACCTCGCCAACATAACCTAATACATGTGCTGCCACCGAATAATTGTATTCGCGCAACGTACGCGACTGGGTATGAAATCCACGAAAACGGTAAATCCGTTCCTGTAAAACAGCATACGTTTCAGGTGGTATTTGCTTAACAACAATTGAAGGTTTATACCACGAGTATTCCTTTGCTGTTTTTAATCTCAATTCAAAATCTTCTTTGGAAATATCGAGCAGGTTACAAAGATAAAGCGTATCGAAGGTTTTTACTTCGCGAGGTGTAACCAGCAAATCATAGGCCGGTTTATTGTGCACAAGAAGATTTCCATTCCGGTCGTAAATTAAACCCCGGGCAGGATATTGCACAATTTCACGCAATACATTATTTGTGGCAAAAACTTTATAAGTTGGATCAAGCACCTGCAACCGGAACAATCCAATCATAAAAATAATGCCTGTAAGCACAAAAATGCCAATTATTATATAACTACGTTTTGAAAAAGTATTCACCCTAAACCTACTCCCTAAAAATTAAAAACTGGCTCAAAACTATAACAAAAATGGAAAATACCGAACTAAGTACAATCCTCAAAAAGGTAATGAAGAAATGGGAAAATGTAAAATATTCCAGATAGAAAAGTATAAAATGGTGAACAAATACCATGATGGCTGTATAAGACAAAAACCACGAAAATTTGTTTTGCCGCAATCCGGGATATTCATTCCGGTCTTCTTCGCGGTTTGAAATGGAACGGATTACAAAAGGCCGAATAAACGCTATAAATACTGTAGCAGCAGCATGAATGCCCAAACTGTTTGAAAAGATATCAACGGAAAGACCAATTAAAAAACCCAATATCATTAGCAAATACCGGGGAGTGCTGAGAGGCATTAATAAAACAAAAAGAACATAAATGAACGGACTGATGTAACCGCTTACCTGTACCTGATTAAGAACCAGAACCTGGACGAGCACCAGCGAAATAAACATTATTCCGTATTTAATAATTCTGCCCATCATCCCTTAAAATTTTATCCAATTCATCAATTTCATTTCTCGACCTGTTTTCAACCACTTCAACGTGTGAAAGCGATTTAAAATCGACTGATAATCTAACTTGTATGGAATAGTAATTTTCACCATCGGGCTCAGAAAAACCCGAAATTGTTCCAACAAGAATTCCTTCAGGAAAAACAGAAGAATAACCGCTGGTTTCTACCGTATCGCCAATGGCAATATCAACATGTAACGGAATTTCAGACAGAGTTGCTGTGCGATAATCTGTTCCCTGCCAGATTAGCGAACCGTAGTAATCGTTTTTTCTCAGTTTGGCCGAAATACTCCAGCGCTGGTTTAGCACAGATAATCCCATAGAATACGATGCGGAAACCTGCCCAATCACCCCAACAATTCCGCTGGATGAAATAATTCCCATATCGGGTTTTATGCCGTGCCTGCTTCCTTTATTCAGCGTAATATAATTGAATGGCCTGTTCACCGAATTGCTGATAATTTGCGCCGGTATAAACCGGTAAACCGAATCGTTCTCTGGCAGATTCAAATAAATAGTATCGGTTCCGGCAACAAACCCGGGTTGATTTTCAATGAACATTCTTAGCCGGGCATTTTCCTGTGCAAGTTCGCGGTTAATTTTCGTCAATCCAAAATATCCGGTCACTGACTGGTATATCGCGTAAACTTTGCCGGTAACCCGGTTTGCCGAATTCAGGTATGTTGCCTTTTGAAAACTGTTGTAATTAAAAACCATTGCCAGGGCAAGTGTTTCCAACAGAATAAAAAGCACAAAAGCATGGTTTTTCAGCAAATACCTGATTAGGCTCCTCATATTTCAAAAATATCCTGAATATTATCTGATCAGGAATGAAAATTTATCAACATTCTTCAACGCAATTCCGGTTCCACGAACCACAGCCCGCAATGGGTCTTCAGCTACCCTGAACGGAATACCGATTTTATCGGTTAATCTTTTATCGAGGCCTTTAAGCAGAGCGCCACCACCCGCCAGCCAGATTCCTTTGGTTACAATATCGGCATAAAGCTCAGGAGGAGTTTGTTCGAGGGCAGCCAAAACTGCTGTTTCAATTTTGGAAATGGATTTTTCGAGGCAGTGCGCAATTTCCTGGTACGAAACGGGCACCTCAATTGGAAGTGCAGTCATTTGGTTGGGCCCCTGAACAATAAAATCCGGTGGAGGATCTTTTAGTTGTGAAAGTGCCGAGCCCACATGGATTTTAATTTCTTCGGCCGTGCGCTCGCCAATTTTAATGTTGTGCTGGTGGCGCATGTATTCCATAATATCGGAAGTTAAATCGTCGCCTGCAATGCGGATGGATTTATTGGTAACAATTCCACCCAGTGAAATAACAGCAATTTCAGTTGTCCCGCCGCCAATATCCACAACCATGTTTCCTTCAGGAGCTTCCACATCCAAACCGATGCCAATGGCTGCCGCAAGTGGTTCGTAAATCATGTAAACTTCGCGTCCGCCGGCATGTTCTGCCGAGTCACGCACAGCACGAACTTCCACTTCGGTACTTCCCGAAGGAATGCAAATAACCATTTTCAAAGCCGGCGAAAACATCCGTGGCTTTTGATTGATCATTTTTATCATTCCCCTGATCATTTGTTCGGCCGCGTTAAAATCGGCAATCACCCCGTCGCGCAACGGCCTGATGGTTTTCAGGTTTGCATGGGTTTTTCCCTGCATCTGGCGGGCTTTTTCTCCAATGGCTACCATTTTTTCCGACTTTAAATCGATGGCAACAATGGAGGGTTCATCCACCACAATTTTATCGTTGTGGATGATTATGGTATTTGCTGTTCCCAGGTCAATGGCAATTTCCTGGGTTAAAAACGAAAATAATCCCATCTTCTGTAATTAATTATATATCAATGTTTAAAATGTCTTCTTCCGGTAAAAACCATGGCTATGCCAAACTCGTTGCAGGCATCAATCACTTCCTGGTCGCGAATGCTTCCACCCGGTTCCACAATGTATTTCACGCCGTATTCATTGGCTGCCTCAATACTGTCGCGGAACGGAAAAAATGCATCGGAAATAAGTACCGATTCTTGCAGTTTAACGCCTTCTTTCATATTAAACCGCGGCATGGTCAGGTGGCGCAAACTATCGAGCCGGTTAGGCTGCCCCATTCCTGCACCGGTAAGCCAGAACGACCCGTTTTCTTTTTGTGTCACAATGGCAATGGCATTGCTTTTTAAATGCTTGCAGGCCGTTACGCCAAACTTTGCCAGGTTTATTTTTTCTGAACCGAAGTCCTTTTCTGTTACTTTTTCAAACTGTGTGTCCATTCCTTCGTCTTCATCCTGAACAAGCATTCCCCCGCTTATGGAACGGTACAGTTTTTCATTTGTTGTTTCCGGTTTTACCGGGGAAACCAGCAGGCGAAGGTTTTTCTTTTTACCAAAAACTTCCTGCGCCTCTTCCGTAAATTCGGGAGCAATAACAATTTCAACGAACTTATTTCCAAACCATTCGGCCACTTCTTTGGTCACTGTGTCGGTAAAACAAATGATGCTTCCAAATGCGCTGATTGGATCGCCTGCCCAGGCCAGGTCGAGCGATTCCAAAATATTCCCGGTAACTGCAAGCCCGCAAGGATTCAGGTGTTTGATAACCGAAACGGCCACCTTGTTTTCAATGTGTGAAACTGAATGGTATGCATCGCTTGCGGCTTTCCAGGCAGCATCAGCGTCAAGCATATTGTTGTACGAAAGTGCCTTTCCCTGAAGCACATGTGCATTGGCCAGCGTAACTTCTGAAGGAACGTTATTGAATTTGTAAAAAGTTGCTTTCTGGTGTGGATTTTCTCCGTAACGAAGCACCTGCCCATTGTTCAGGCTGATGCGTTCTGCATCACTGCCTTTGCCGTTGAAATAACTAAAAATGGCTGCATCGTAGTGCGATGAAACTGAAAAAGCTTTTCCGGCGAACCATTTCCGGTCTTCAAGCGAAAATTCACCGTTCTTTTCATTTAGTAAATCCAACAAGGGTTGATATTCATTTTGAGAAGGAACAATCACCACATCCTTAAAATTTTTGGCTGCGGCCCTGATGAGCGAAATACCGCCGATATCAATTTTTTCAATGATTTCCTGTTCTGAAGCCCCTGAAGCAACGGTGCTTTCAAACGGGTACAAATCCACAATCACCAAATCGATTTCCGGAATGGCATACTCGGTTAACTGGCTCACATCGCCCTGGTTTTCGCGGCGCGAAAGAATACCACCAAAAATTTTGGGATGCAGTGTTTTTACGCGGCCTCCTAAAATGGAAGGGTAACCAGTAAGACTTTCAACTGAGTTTACCTGAACGCCAAGCGATTCAATAAAACTTTTAGTTCCGCCGGTACTGATTAATTGAACACCTAATTTGTTTAACCGTTTTATTATACCATCAAGGTTTTCTTTATGGTAAACCGAAACAAGGGCGGTCTTAATTTTTTTATTATCAGCCATTTATTTCTTTTTTCAAATTCGTTTGCAAAGATAGAAAATTCAGTGCATATACAGTTATACAACAGAATTTTATCTGAAGTATGAAAAATAGAAAGTTTATTTTCCTATTCAAAACAGAAATTGTAATCATTAAGAAAAATTAACACTAATAAATGAAAGTATATTATAAAAGAGAGAATAAATGCTGCTGGCACGACTGATATTTGAAAGTTTCACCTTTGCTTTTAATGCTTTAAGAGCAAACAAGTTACGAACATTCCTTTCGCTTTTGGGAATTACTATTGGCATTTTTGCCATTATTTCAGTTTTTACCGTTATCGACTCGCTGGAACGGTACATCCGCGAAAGCCTTAATGCACTGGGCAGCAATATGGTTTATATCCAGAAATGGCCGTGGGCACCGCCCGAGGGTGAAACCGAATACCCATGGTGGAAATACCTGAACCGCCCGGTTCCGCAATTGGAAGATGTAGAAGAAATCATGCGTCGGGGTTCTTCTTTCCAAAGCGCAGTCTTTTATTACGGATTCAACCGTACAGCACAATATGCAAGCAACCAGTTGGAAAATGCAACGGTTTTGGCAACTACTTATGATTTAATTGATGTTTGGAACCTGAAACTTTCCGATGGCCGCTATTTTACGGAAAGCGAAATGCAGTCGGGTGCGCCGTTAACTTTAATTGGAGCAGTAATTGCCGAAAAACTTTTCCCCGGGCAAAATCCCGTTGGAGAATTTATTAAAATTCAGGGATTCCGGTTTCAGGTAATTGGCGTTTACGAAAAAACCGGGCAGGACATGTTTGGCACCAGCATGGATAATTATATTCACATCAGTGTCATCAAATCGTTTTACATGTTGGATGTGCGAAACCGCGACATGAACCAAAGCATTTGCGTAAAAGCCAAACCCAATGTCGATCAGGCGCGGTTTATTGCCGAGTTGGAAGGAGTAATGCGAAGCATCAGGCGGTTGAAACCCTTGGAAGAAAATAATTTTGCCATGAATGAAGTAAGCCTCATTTCCAATCGGTTCGACCAGTTTTTTGTGGTGTTTAACATGGCCGGCTGGATAATCGGCGGGTTTTCCATCATTGTGGGCGGATTTGGTATTGCCAACATTATGTTTGTTTCGGTAAAGGAACGCACCCGGATTATTGGCATTCAAAAATCGCTGGGCGCCAAAAGGTATTTTATTTTGTTCGAGTTTATTTTTGAAGCCGTTGTACTTTCGGTAATCGGCGGAATTGTGGGATTAATTCTGATTTTTATCGGAACCCAAATTGTAAGTTACGCCACCGAGTTCACCATTATTTTAACGGCAGGTAACATTGTTACCGGGCTGCTGATTTCCAGTGTGATTGGTTTTATTGCAGGGCTGATGCCGGCTCGGGCAGCTTCAAGGTTGAACCCGGTGGAGGCCATGAATTCGGTGTGAATTCAAACCACCCCCAAATGCAGCAGTGCATCGCCTTTGTAAACCACCGGTGCGTGGTTTAATCCGATAACATAACCCGAATGTGGGATTTTTACCTTAAACTCATATTTCCCGTACGGATCGGAAATGGTGCCCACCACCTGCCCCTTTTCCACCTTGGAGCCGTCTTTTACAAAAAACCGGAACAGGCCGCCCTGCCGTGCCCGCAGCCAGTTTGATTCTTTAATGATAACCGGTGGTTGAACTCCGTTGGCCTGAATTTCATTTGTAAAATCGCGCATTCCAAGATGATGCATTACCCGCATTGTTCCGAAAACACCGCGGTTGGTAATGCGCTGGTTAAAATCGTGCGATTTTCCCCCTTCAAAAAGCAACACTTTTTTGCCGGCTTTGGTTGCCGCCTCGCGGAACGATTTGTCGCGCTGGGCTGCATAAACAATAAATCGCGGATTAAACACTTTGGCCAGTTGCAGCAACTCCACATTGTCTTTTGAAACACGAATTTGCGATGAGTTAAACCTGCGTGCCCCACCCGTGTGAAAATCGATGCAGTAATCCACATCAGGTAAAATTTCATTCATCAGGTGGTGGGCAAAAATACTGGCCAGCGAACCTTTTTTTGAACCCGGGAAAGCACGGTTCAGGTCCTTTCCATCGGG
>JAZBNQ010000011.1:0-3614 GCA_036350775.1 Mariniphaga sp. | reverse complement strand
TGCCTTTGCCGCAACTTCCAATACCGCAATATCTGCTGAACATGTAACGATGAATCAGGGTGTCGTCAATAAAGAATTTAGTGTTACTTCTGAAATTGATGTATTAGTTGTTGGAGGAGGAACGGCAGGCACAATAGCTGCTATTCAGGCTGGCCGGGCTGGTGCAAAAACACTTTTGGTGGAACGAGGCAGCCAACTTGGTGGCACCACAACAACAGGTGGTGTCGCTTTTCCGGGATTGTTTCATGCCTGGGGAAAGCAGATTATTTCGGGTATTGGCTGGGAATTGGTTCGGAATACGGTTTTGCTTGATGGTGGTGCTTTGCCCGATTTTTCTGTGGAAATAAACAATACTACAGTACGTCACTGGCGGCATCAAATTCATGTAAACCAGTTTATTTATGCCCTGCTCGCTGAAGAAAAATGTGAAGAAGCAGGTGTTGAAATTGCGTATTATGAATTTCCTGAGTCAATTAGAAAAACTTTGGATGGCTGGCAAGTCGATTGCCTGGGTTTTGGTACAAAACGTCGGGTGCTGTGCAAACAAATTATTGACTGTACCGGTGGGGCTGAGGTGATTGGAATGTTAAATTTACCCAGGCTTCGCGAAGAAGAGACACAACCCGGTTCCATGTTGTTTAAATTGGATAAGGCCAACAATCCGGGACGGGCAAATGGTCCCGGGACAGGCACACTGGACGCGATTTATGTTCATGGAGCTGTTTCAGCCAATTCCCGAACAGTTACTGCCGCTAACCTGACTGGTCGGAAGGCGATTCTTGAGAAAGTTAGAAAGGAGAAAAAACGATTGATGCATATGCAACCTGAAACCGCTTTTCGTGAAAGCTATCGAATTGCAGGTGAAACAATAATTACTGTCGGTGATTATATTTCAGGACGAGTTTTTGATGATGCCATTTGTTATGCCTTTTATCCGGTAGATTTACATACCAAAGATGGCGTAAAACCTGAGCCGTTGAAAAAAGGGGTAGTGCCAACAATTCCACTTTCAGCCCTCATTCCAAAAGGCAGTGAGAATATTATTGTTGCCGGCAGGTCTGTTTCCAGCGATCGTTTAGCAAATTCAGGATTACGTGTTCAGGCACCTTGTATGGCTATGGGACAGGCAGCAGGCGTTGCAGCCGCATTGGCCACCCGTAAAAATACAACCCCCTTTAACGTTCCGTTAAAAGACATTCGTGAAATGTTGATTAATCATGGGGCGATTGTTCCTCATGGTTAGCTTTTTATCATTAATAACAAAATTCTTAAGTCTGCATTCAACATTTTGTTGATTATTAATTGGGTTGCCCTGTTTTCAAATCGTCTTCAATTTCGAGCCATTTTTATCCCCTGTTTTTCCGAAACTGTTCAGGAGTAAACGATGTATATTTTTTAAACATCCGGCAGAAGTATGGTGTGGTTTTAAAACCTGTTTGCTGAATAATTTCGCTAAGCGGATAATTTGTGGTTAGCAATAGCAACTTGGCTTTTTCCAACCGTTTTTTAATGATGTATTCACTGGGTGGCATTCCGGTTATCGATTTAAATACCCGCGAAAAATGGTCTTTGGAGGTGAATGACATTTTCGCCAGTTCGCTCACAAAAATTTCTTTTGCTATATTTTCCTGAATGAACTTTAAAACATGCTGAAAATGGGGATTTGCAATTTTATTGATGTTGCCTGAAAGTTCTTCTCTTACAAAACGTGAAAAGAGCTGTGCAATAATTGCCGTTGTTTCCAGGTAATGCGCTAAAGAAGGATAAGTAACGTCTTTATTTATCCACGGTTTCGACTGGTAAACCCTGGGATCATGATGTGGTAATTCATGTCCGGGGTTCAGTTCCAGACATTTTTTAAAAAGAACAGGATCGTCAGTTTTGGCCTCAATTTTTGAAAGCATCCTGAAAAGGCTGTAAATATTCAGACCTGAAGGCATTTCCATGCTAAAATGAATATAGATGTGTGCCAGGTTTTTTTCGAAAAAATAGGAACATGGAATAAACCCTGGTATTAAATAGATATGATTTGGTTCAAGTAGGGTAGTGCCTCCGTTAAAAACAAGATATCCGTTTCCTTCGGTAACCAGGTACAAACGCGAAAACGGGCTGATTATATTATTATAGGCAGAATCGTGACCAAATCTTGAAAATGCAATATTTTTTAAATGAAAATTTACAGATTTTCCAATTTCCTCAATATGCATTGTCCTTATTTTTAACTTTTTTATCGAAATTAACGCGGGCTGTAAAATTACTAATTTTTAAAGTAAAAGCGTATTTGTACAATATAAAATCGTGTAGGTGCAAGATTTTTACCGTTTTCTAAATTACATTTGATGTAACAAAAACCAAAATAATAACCAGCATGGAACTAAGTATTTTGCTCGGAATTATCCTAATCGCCACCGGCGCATTCTCTGCCGGCAGTTTTGCCGTTCCATTCGGAAAAATAAATGGCTGGCAATGGGAAACATACTGGATGGTTTACAGTTTCGGGGCATATATCATGATGCCGTTGCTTGCTTGCCTTATTTTTGCTCCTGACTTTTTTACGATTATTCGGTCAACGCCCGGAAATACCATTATTTTGGTTTTTGCTCTCGGAGCTGTTTACGGAGTGGGCAACCTCTCTTTTGGTTTGGCACTGCGTTACCTGGGTCTTTCGCTGGGATATGCGCTTTCATTAGGATTGATGCTGGCCATCGGTACGTTGGTTCCGCCAATTATCGACGGACGATTGCAATTGATGATTGAATCCTCAGGAGGAAACCTCTTGCTGGCAGGAATTGCCGTTGCTGTCGTAGGAATTGCTTTTTCAGCATGGGCCGGAATTACGAAAGACAAATCTGTGACACAGGAAAAGAAACAGGAAAGTGTTTCTGAATTCAACCTCGCCAAAGGAATTCTCGCTGCATTGCTGGTGGGTGTGACCGGTTCTGCCATGGCACTTGGGTTTGAGCAGGGATTACCCATTTCCGGTGTTGCTGAACTAAGCGGTATCGACCCGCTTTTCTCCATGATGCCGGTTTACCTGGTGCTTTTATCAGGAACATTTGTTTCAACCCTGATTTGGTGCTTTTTTCTTGGATTCAGAAACAAATCAGTAAAAAATTATGTAAGTGCAAAAACCGGTAAAATGTTGGCATTAAATTACGGATTCGGTTTACTCGCAGGTTTATTATGGTTCAGCCAGTTTATTTTTTACGGAATGGGAAAAAGCAAAATGGGACCTTTTACATTCACATCGTGGGGAATATTAATGGCGCTGACCATTGGATTTGCTTCTGTATGGGGGCTTATACGCGGAGAATGGAAGGGTGCACCGGGCAGGGTTTATGTTGTCATGGCTTTCTCACTGATTATTCTCATTGCAGCATCTTTTATAATTGGCATTAGCGGTTCGGTTTAAAAAGAATAAGAAAATTGGTTATCATGAATAAAAAAACAATGACGTCACGAGAAAGGATTTTGGCTGCCATAAATCACCAGACACCTGATAAAGTGCCTGTTGATTTGGGAGCAACTCCAAGTTCCGGAATTTCGGCAATTGCTTACAGCAACCTGGTAAAACACATTGGGATGCCCGAACTGCCGGTACAGATTTACGATGT
>JAZBNQ010000010.1:0-11343 GCA_036350775.1 Mariniphaga sp. | reverse complement strand
TGGTTTTTTTCACCGTAACATCAGGCATTCGTATTTTAATGAAAAAAGATTACTCGGGAAGGGGGCTGAATTTCATTCTGATGTTTGGAAGCCTTTCGTTTATTTTGGGACTTTTGGCGCAGGCCATTGGGATGTTTCAGGCGTTTGAAGTCATTCAACGTGTAGGGGACATTTCACCTGCTTTGGTTGCTGGAGGTTTGAGGGTGAGCATGATAGCTCCGCTATACGGCGTTGCTTATTTTATCCTTTCCATTCCTGTTTGGGTAATTTTTCGCGAAATTGTAAAAAAACACCGGTAATTTTTTGAAAACAGAAAAAGTAAGGCCGGTGTATTTGTGCTGAATGTGCCGGCCTATTTCATTTTATCTGCCATTTTCCCCATAATTTTATTAAAGTAGGGGAGTTTTTCCAGTTTCCGGAAAATGCTTCCGCGACCGGAGTGCAATAAAATATTCCGAATATAAATGAAAAGTCCCAGACTGTGGGCAGCAAACAAAACCGGATCGAGTCGGTAAATGGCGTAGGTGAAAATCATAAGCGAACCAATGGTGCTGATAACCCAGAAACCAAGCGGAAGAAAAGAATCTTTTCGTTGTTCAGAATAAATCCACTGGTAAATAAAACGAAAGGTAAAAATAACCTGGCCGGCCGAGCCCCAAATCATAAGCAAAAGCGGGACATTTTCGTTTTTCAGAATTGCACTGAAGTTGTTGGTTTCTCCCCAAAACAGCCAGCCCACGCATATTAGCGGAATAACAACGGCCAAAAGGCGGGCAGCAACATGCATTTTACGCCACACTTTTTTCAACTGCAGGTTTCGGATGTAAATCATGTAAACGATGATTTGCCCCAGGATAATGGCAAAGTCGTTGCGTAACACGCCGTAAACAAACATGAGGATGGAGGCAGCCAGACTGATTTGCCAGTAAACCGCCGGCGAAATCACTTCTCCTTCTTTTTCCGATAAAAACCACTGGGCTATGTTGCGGGCAAAAAAGAGGATTTGCGATAAGAAACCTAATCCGTAAACTAAAATATGGTCCATTTTTTATTTTTCGGGGTTCAAATATAATAATTATGGGCTCAGAAACAGAGAATATAAAACCCTAACCTTCCAGTTTTTTCAACGTTTCGCGGGCAGCGTTTTGGTGTGCTTCTTTTTTCGAAGTTCCGGTACCGGTGCCAAGTTCTTTGTTTTCAACAATTACTTTTGAAATAAACCGCGATTGTTTTGTTTTATCTTTTGCCGGTTCTTCGGTGGTTTCAAATTTGATGTCTTTTTTATTTTTCTGACTCCATTCAATCAACTGACTTTTAAAATTGGAATCTTTTTGTTCAATTTCGTTCAGGTCAACAAACTGCGAAAGTATTTTTTTGGTAACGAAATATTTGGTTGTCTGATAGTCTGTGTCCAGGTAAATTGCCCCAATGAGCGCTTCAAGCGCATCGCCGTATATGTGGCTTTTATCAATATTTTTGGTGGTATTGGAATCAATGTAAATATTGAGCCCCATATCAAAAGTTAACCGGGTTAAAAACGTTCGGTTTACCAGTTTCGAGCGGTTTTTTGTAAGAAATCCTTCATCTTGCTGCGGAAACCTGTTGTATAAAAAATCGGCAATTATGGCTCCCAGCATGGCATCGCCTAAAAATTCGAGGCGCTCGTTATTCACCATGTTTCCCTGCGAATCGTAAACCGAAGCTGATTTATGAATAAAAGCCAAATCGTAAAGTTTCAGGTTTGAGGGATAAAACCCGAGTAAATCTTTCAAAAACAAATAAAACTCTTTTCGAGGCGACGAAAAGAGTTTTATTCGTTGTGCTATTTTCCTAACCACAGGGTGTCAAAATTTTTTAAAAACGAGTGTTGCGTTGTGTCCGCCAAAACCAAAGGTATTGCTAATTGCAATATTAACCTGTTTTTCTTTTGCAACATTAAACGTAAAGTCGAATCTGCTGTCGATATCAGGGTCGTCGGTAAAATGGTTGATGGTAGGCGGAACCAAACTATTTTGAATGGCCAGAATGCTGGCCAGTCCTTCCACAGCGCCTGCAGCACCAAGTAAATGGCCTGTCATCGATTTTGTGGAGCTTATGCTTACTTTAAATGCGTGTTCGCCAAAAGTTTTTAAAATAGCCTTTGGTTCGGCTATATCTCCCAGTGGAGTTGAAGTTCCGTGAACATTAATGTAGTCAACATCCTCCGGGTTTATTCCTGCATCTTCAAGAGCCCATTTCATAACCAGGTTGGCTCCTTTTCCTTCAGGGTCGGGAGCAGTCATGTGGTATGCATCGGCCGACATGCCACCGCCAACCATTTCGGCATAAATTTTTGCCCCTCTTTTTACAGCGCTTTCATATTCTTCAAAAATAAAAGCTGCAGAACCTTCACCAAGAACAAAACCGTCGCGGTCTTTGTCAAAAGGCCTTGAAGCAGTTTTAGGGTCATCGTTCCGGGTTGAAATGGCGCGCATGGAGTTAAATCCTGCAACACCTGCTTCGTTTATCGCCGCTTCTGAACCACCGGTAATCATGATACTTGCTTTTCCCAGCCGAATCATGTTAAAGGCTTCAATCATGGCATGAGATGCCGACGCACATGCTGTAACTGTTGTAAAATTCGGACCCCGAAACTGGTATTTAATTGAAATTAACCCTCCGGCAATGTTGGCAATCATTTTTGGGATAAAAAACGGTGAAAACCGGGGATTATCATGCTGGTAATTTCTCGCTTCTTCAAAAAAAGTTTGAAGACCTCCAATACCTGCACCCCATATCACACCTGATCTGTCGTGATCAATTTTTTCTAAATTCAGGCCCGAATCTTCCATTGCCTGCGTGGCTGTAACCATTGCAAACTGCGTGTACATGTCATACTTCCGGGCTTCCTTCCGTTCCATGTACTGCTCCACGTCGAAGTTTTTGACTTCGCAAGCAAACCGGGTTTTATGGTTTTTGACTTCGAACCTTGTAATGGGTGCGGCACCGCTAACCCCGTTTTTCAGGTTTTCCCAAAAATCGTTAACCGTATTTCCCAAAGGATTAACGGTGCCCACTCCGGTAATAACTACCCGTTTAAATTCCATAAATGAATTTTCTGGATTACTTAATTGCCTCTTCTATGTGTGCAATAGCTTCCCCAACAGTCGAAATTTTTTCGGCCTGATCGTCCGGAATTGCCAAATCAAATTCTTTTTCGAATTCCATAATCAGTTCAACTGTATCAAGTGAGTCGGCCCCCAGATCGTTGGTGAAAGAAGCTTCGTTGGTTACTTCACTTTCGTCAACTCCCAATTTATCAACGATAATTGCTTTTACTTTTGCTGCAACGTCAGACATAATTCTAAAATTTTAGTTAATACTAATTTGTGTTTTTAAATAATTCGCTGCAAAGTAATACATTTACACTTTATATTTCAAAGAAAAAATATAAAAAAGATGATTCAGGCCTGTTATATTAAAATTGTAATATTCTAAATTTGAACTTATTATTCAAATGTTCAAACTAATTTAGTCAATATAAAATGAATGTTAAGAAATTAGCTGTTTTTGTCTCAGGATCAGGTACAAATGCCCAAAATATTATCCGGTATTTTTCAGGGAATGAGCAGATTAAAGTTGACTCACTTTGGTGTAACAAACCAGATGCTTATGCACTTGTGCGTGCTGCTGCGCATGGTGTAGATTCTTTTGTTTTTAACCGAAAACAGTTTTATGAATCTAATGAAGTGGTTGAAAAACTGAAAAATCGCGGTATTGATTTAATTGTTCTTGCTGGTTTTTTATGGCTGGTTCCTGATAATTTGATTGATAACTTCCCGATAATAAATATACATCCGGCCCTTTTGCCTAAATACGGAGGGAAAGGGATGTACGGAATGAAGGTACACCATGCGGTTGTAGAAAATCAGGATACAGAAACAGGAATCTCTATCCATTTTGTAAATCAGAAATATGATGAAGGGGAGCTTATTTTTCAGGCCAAATGCCCGGTTTTACCATCAGAGTCGCCTGAAGATGTGGCTAAAAAAGTACACGGGCTTGAATATCAATATTTCCCGGTAGTAATTGAGCAGCTATTACAAGGGAAAATCAAGTGAAAAGCATTTTATTTTTATCCATTTTATTTTCTGATTTTTGCCATTTTTTCCGGGCAAGGTTAATAATATTTACAATAACGTCCTTCCTGTTAAATATTGTTAAGAGAGTTTTTAACGGTTTTTCTTTAAAATTATCTTTGTTGCATGAGCAAAAAAATGTTGTTAACATTAATCGTTTTAATGGCATTGGTGCTTTCGGGGTTAATCCTGATCCAAACCAACCTTATCAAAACTGCATCTGATATTCGCGAGGAACAGTTTGACCAAATGGTGAAAGGTGCACTAAAGAGGGTTGTGGATCAGATGGAGTTGCACGAACAACGTGTTGCCCGCGAAAGTGCCCGGGCTGGCCGTTTACCCGGCTCAAATAATCCTCAACGAAACTTAAGTGTTTTTCCGAGGCAGGGCGCAGGCCAGATTTCCGGAAGCTTCCAGTTCCGTTATTCAGAAGGAAACATATATGGGAACTTTCAGGAAGAGTTTCAAATTATTATTACTGATTCTGCCCGGGCACAGCAAGACGACGATTTGCTGAAATTTCCTAACGATGCCAATTCATTTGAACAATTGCATGAATTTAACCTGGACCTTGAGCGCAGACGGGAACAATGGTTAAAAGATACACATTGGGTGAATTATAAAATTTTGCTGGAGGGAAGACCGCTGAGTGAACGAATTGACTCTGCATATCTTGCGGAATCAATAAGTACTATTTTTCAGGAAACCGGGATTGACCTGGAATACCGGTATGCAGTGCGAAGCGCTAACCAGGGAACAGATAAATTTATTACCGGTAGTCAGGGGTATAATCCATCGAGAAAAGAGGAATATCACAGCCTGCTGTTTCCCTACGATTTTGACGGGCAGCAGCCTAATTATTTGTATGTGTATTTTCCAAAACGTTCAGGATTTTTATTGCGGGCAACCGGCTTAACAATTATTCCTACAATTATTTTAACCGGACTGCTAATTGCCATTTTTGTTTATGCCATTATGGTTATTTTCAGGCAGAAAAAGTTGTCTATGATTAAAAACGACTTTATCAATAATATGACCCACGAACTGAAAACTCCTATTTCAACTATTTCGCTGGCAAGCCAAATGCTTGAGGATGGAAGCATCACCAACACACCCAAAACCATTGAACACATTTCGCGGGTGATAAATCAGGAAAGCAAACGATTGAGTTTCCAGGTGGAAAAAGTTCTGCAAATGGCTGTTTTTAATGAAGGACGGCTGAAACTGAAGTTTAAAGAATTCGATTTAAATCATACCTTGCAAAGCGTATTGAATAATTTCGAATTGCGCGTAAAAAGCAAAAACGGAATTCTTCATTCCGAATTAAATGCTGAAAATGCATTTGTTAAAGGCGATGAAGTGCACATTACCAATGTAGTTTTTAACCTGCTCGATAACGCCATGAAATATAGCAACGGAACACCTGAAATTACTGTTGCAACTGAAAGTAAAAACGATAATATTATCATTTCGGTTAGCGATAACGGAATTGGTATTCCCAAAGAACATCATACCCAGATTTTCGATCGGTTTTACCGGGTTCCAACAGGTAATGTGCATAATGTTAAAGGTTTTGGCCTTGGATTAAGCTACGTGAAAAAAATTGTGGATTTGCACAATGGAAGAATAAAAGTGGATAGTGCTGTGAATAAAGGCACAAAGTTTAGTATATTGTTACCAAAATTTAAAAAATAGCCATGGAACAAAAAACAAAATTACTATTAGCAGAAGATGATGAAAATTTAGGTTTACTGTTAAAAGAATATTTGGTGGCCAAAGGATTTGAAGCTGATCTTTATCCGGATGGCGAAGTAGCCTATAAAGGTTTTATGAAAGCGCATTATGATATTTGTATTCTGGATATTATGATGCCGAAAAAGGATGGATTTTCCCTTGCAAAAGATATCAGGGTGGTAAATCCCGATATTCCAATTATTTTCCTCACAGCAAAAAACCTGAAGGATGATGTGATTGAAGGATTCAAGCTGGGCGCCGACGATTACATTACCAAACCATTTAGCATGGAAGAGCTGATTTTCAGGATTGAAGCCATTTTGCGCAGAACTTCATTGGAGTCGCAGGCAGCCAATGAACCGGTTTTTACATTGGGCAAATACACGTTTGATACCCGAAAACAAACCCTGATTGATGCTGATAAAACTGTTAAGCTGACAACGAAAGAATCTGACTTGCTTAAATTATTATGTCAGAATGCCAATAAAGTTTTGGAAAGGAATTATGCCTTAAAATCAATTTGGATTGACGACAACTACTTTAATGCGCGAAGCATGGATGTTTACATTACCAAACTGCGTAAACATTTAAAAGACGAGCCATCGGTTGAAATCATCAACGTTCATGGCAAAGGATATAAGTTAATTGTATAATTAAAAAGCCGGGCTTTTTGAAGTCCGGCTTTTCGGTATTCTTTTCTGCTAATCCAGTTTGAGCACAGCTAAAAATGCATTTTGCGGCACTTCCACGTTGCCTACTTGTTTCATCCGTTTTTTCCCTTTTTTCTGCTTTTCCAGCAGTTTTCGTTTCCGGGTGATGTCGCCTCCATAGCATTTGGCCGTTACATCTTTTCGCAGTGCTTTCACTGTTTCGCGTGCAATAATTTTTGACCCGATTGCCGCCTGAATGGCAATATCGAATTGCTGACGCGGAATAAGTTCCTTAAGTTTTTCACACATGCGCCTTCCAAACGGGTAGGCATTGTCGAAGTGTGTAAGCGTTGAAAGTGCATCCACCATTTCACCATTCAGTAATATATCAAGCCGCACAAGTTTGGCCGGTTTATAACCACTCATGTGGTAATCGAACGAGGCATAACCACGTGAAATGCTTTTCAGTTTATCGTAAAAATCGAAAACAATTTCACCCAATGGTAAATTGAAAACCAGTTCGGCACGTTCGGCAGTCAGGTAATTTTGGTTAACCAGCGTTCCTCTTTTGTCGAGGCACAAATTCATTACCTGCCCAATAAATTCGGAAGCAGTAATAATACTTGCCCTGATGAATGGTTCTTCAATTGTGTCTATCAGGGTTTGATTGGGTAAACCTGAAGGATTATAAACCCTGACGGTACTTCCATCATTTAATTGCACCATATAAGATACGTTAGGAACCGTGGTAATCACATTCATATCGTATTCGCGCTCAAGCCTTTCCTGGATTATTTCCATGTGAAGCAATCCCAGAAATCCGCAGCGAAAACCGAACCCGAGTGCAGCAGAGGACTCCGGCTCAAAAGTTAACGAAGCATCGTTGAGCTGCAATTTATCCATGGCTGTTCGCAGATCTTCGTAATCATCAGCCTCAATCGGATAAATGCCGGCAAACACCATGGGCTTTACTTCTTCAAAACCCTCAATGGCTTTGCCACACGGCCGTTCAACATGCGTAATGGTATCGCCAACTTTAACCTCCTTGGCTGTTTTTATTCCCGACATAATGTAGCCCACATCACCTGCTGACAAAACTGTTTTAGGTACCATGCCAAGTTTTAAAACCCCAATTTCGTCAGCATTGTATTGTTTGTTGGTGGCTACAAATTTTACCAGGTCTTTGGTTTTAATCTGCCCGTTTACAATTTTAAAATAGGCAATTACCCCACGGAAGGAATTAAATACCGAATCGAAAATAAGTGCCTGCAGTGGGGCATTGGGATCGCCTTTTGGTGGAGGAACTTTTTCAATAATCTGTTCCAAAATTTTTTCTACACCCATTCCGGTTTTTCCGCTGGCGTGGATAATATCCTCGCGGTCGCAACCAATTAAATCAATAATCTGGTCTTCCACCACTTCTGGAATTGCATTGGGCAAATCCATTTTATTGAGAATGGGAATAATTTCCAAATCGTGTTCCAGAGCCAGGTACAAATTGGAAATGGTTTGTGCCTGAATGCCTTGTGTTGCATCAATAATAAGCAGCGCGCCTTCGCAGGCAGCAATTGAACGGGAAACTTCGTATGAAAAATCTACGTGACCGGGAGTGTCGATGAGGTTTAGCTTATAAGCCTGTCCGTCCTGCTCATAATCCATTTGAATGGCGTGGCTTTTAATGGTAATTCCACGCTCCTGCTCCAAATCCATACTGTCGAGTACCTGGTCGCGCATTTCTCTTTCGCCAACAGTTTTGGTATGTACCAGCATGCGGTCGGCAAGTGTACTTTTTCCGTGGTCGATGTGCGCTATAATGCAAAAATTGCGAATGGTATTCATAAACTCCTTTCCTTCTATTGTTTAAAACCTCCGGCTATGGTAAATTTTCCGCAAAGATATCTATTTTTTAGTATTGCAGATTGTGTTGTGTTCGCTTTCGGTAGTAATTGATTTTTACATTATCCGATTAACTCAGAAACCATTTGAAAAGCAAAGTCATAACCTTCTCTCCATTCACTTTTTCTGGGACCGGCAACATTCAAAACCGAAATACTGTTTTCATTTAGCCATTGCTGAATTATTTTTATTTCAGCATCGTATTTTCGCAGGTCCTCGGGAATAATTATCAGCACCGGTTTTTTCATCTCCTCTGCTATGTTTAGGGTTGACAGCGTTCCGCCCGAAAATTTTTCCTGAGCAATAATAAGGGTGCCGTCAGAATCCATTACATTTAGCCTGGTTCTGTAATCATAGCTACTTTTTTCTGTTTCTTTCAGCGGGTATTTCATGTCAATTCTTCCATCTTCGGCCAATCGTCCACTCGGGCACCAGCCGCCACAAGGGAAATTTTTGTCGAGACAAGCGTCCAATGCTCCACGGTCAACTCCTGTTTGACCACCGGTTATTATTTTTTGGCACGCTGTTTGTTTATTAATAGTAGTCATGAAAACAATTAAATAAACAATTTAAACGTTCAATCGTTTTATTGATAACAGATTACGATAAGCAATTTGCTGTTTTTTCATAAGTTTGGTTTAGTTAGGTTTAGTTTTGACCCCGGGGCAGAGGCCCCGGGGTTTTTCTTTGTCGCAACTGCAATGGCAAAAAAAAATCCGGTTCATATCAAACCGGACAATTTTTTATCATTTTGATAATTTACACTTCTTCAGAAATCACATAAGGTTTTCGGTAATTACGAGTCAGCATCATATCCGCTTCAGGGTCGTTGGCAAATTTTTCATAGCTTCCCCTGAAGGTAAGTTCCCTTTTTAACTTGTAAGAAATATTCGCAAGAGCGGGCAAAGCCGAAGAATAAAATCCTTCGCGAATGTCGCAATGCAAATCGTAGTCGTTTCCCGAGCGAATGGCATCGATAAAATTGGCATAATGTTCGGCTCCTCCTGGAGCAGCCCGGAAAGTTGGATCCTGCGGCACTTCCGAAGTTTCTTTATCTGAACCGGCAAAAGGTTCCCTTTCTCTTTGCCTGAAAGCCTTCCAGGTACTTCCGTTTAGTTCAAGGTAGCCATCAGTTCCGTAAAACATGTTGCCAATTTTAATACCGAGGCTCGACTCGCCGTGGGTATATCTTCCGCGGGTTTCAAATTCAAGTACCTTGCCGTCTTCGTATGTAAACAACGAAGTTTGGGTATTGGGTGTTTCCTGTGAACACTCTTTCGGACTTATCCCGTATATTCCACCCGTTGAATAAATTGAAACCGGGTGCTCATTTTTATTGAGTCCCCAGCGTGCAATGTCGAACTGGTGTGGACCCTGGTTGCCGGTGTCTCCGTTTCCGGTATTCCAGTGCCAGTGCCAGTTGTAGTGGCCCCGCTTTTCATTGTAAGGACGCCATTGGGCAGGCCCGAGCCACATGTCGTAGTGCAGGCTCTCAGGTGGCATGCTGTCGGGTGCTATGCCAAAAGAATCTCGTGGCTTGTAACAAAGTCCTTTGGACATGTAAACGTCACCGATTCCACCATTGTGTAAAAATTTCATGGCCTCCATCACGTTGGCAATGGATCGGTTTTGGAAACCTACCTGCACACGAACGTTATACTTGCGTGCGGCTTCAATCATTTTCCGGCCTTCAAAAACATTGTGGCTGGCTGGTTTTTCCACGTAAACATGTTTTCCTGCCTGAGCAGCCCATATTGTTGCTAAGGCATGCCAGTGGTTCGGTGTGGCAACCGAAACAGCATCAATTTCCCTGTCTTCGAAAACCTTTCGCATATCCCACTCTGTCAGAGGCTTTGTGCCAATGGCTTCCTCAACTCTTTTAACCCGTTCCGGATAGAGTTCTTCATCCACATCGCAAATGGTTTTTAAAAACACATTGCGGTTGTCTTTTAATGAGCACCATGTTCTGATGTGCCCGTTTCCCTGCCCGCGAATTCCAATAACCGCCATGGTAATCCGCTCGTTGGCTCCCATAATGGAACCATAAGATTTGGCACTGAAACCCAGTCCGCCAATAGCAATGCCGGCAGTTCCCACCAGGCTTTTTTTGATAAAATCTCTTCGCTGTGTCATGTTTATTTGATTTTTGCTGGTTTATAATATGGGCGGACAAGTTAGTCATTAGAATTTTAAATCTGAAAAAAAATGGAATATGATTTAATACCGGGAGAAATAAAAAAACTCACCCGGCAACTTTGGATTACCGGGTGAAAAATCATTCATTTTTCAATTTTCTTTCAGTTGAATGCCAGCGGAAGCAAATATTTTACCGGAACCGATTTTCCGCGTTGTTTTCCGGGAGTCCAGACAGGCATCTCTGAAACAATTTGAATTGCCCCTTTTGCAACACCTTCATTGTCTTTTTCTACCACTTTAATATCGGTAACCTTGCCATTCGTGTCAACCGTAAAAGCCACTTTTGCTTTTCCTTTTACTCCTTCTGACCGGGCAATTTTTTGCTGCATTTCGGTATAATATTTCTCCAACCCTGCAAACCCACCTGGATACTTTGGCATATCTTCCACGATGTAGAAAATTTCTTGTTCCCCGGTTTGTGACGGCGGTGGAGGCGGCAGAACATCTTTTACCACTTTTTCTGCTGCAGGTTTCGGAGGTGGAGGCGGTGGTGGTTGATCTCCGATATAAGCTTTGTTGTGGATTTCAATCACCACATCCTCAAGCACATATTTTCTTGTGTAACCCTTTCCGCTCTTCAGTTCTGAAGTAATTCCCCCATAACTATCTTCAATAGTTTTTTTACCTACGTAGGATAAAACAATGTTCGATTTTTCCGGTACTTCCAATTCAAATTTTCCGTTTAAATCGGTCACAGTACCCACGGTTGTTCCTTTTATCACAATTGACGTTCCGGGAAGAGGTTCTCC
>JAZBNQ010000009.1:0-5448 GCA_036350775.1 Mariniphaga sp. | reverse complement strand
TTCGGTGCAGGAAGAAATGGATTTGGCCGGTGTGGCACATTTGGCAACACTTAAATCAAGAGTTCCGTTCCTGGCATTTTTCGATGGGTTCCGTACGTCTCACGAAGTTCAAAAAGTGGAAGCTCTTCAGTTGGAAGACATGGCTCCCCTGGTTGATCAGGAAGCACTCCAGGAATTCCGCGATCGTGCTTTAAATCCTGAAAACCCGGTAACCCGGGGAACAGCCCAGAATCCCGACATTTTCTTCCAGGCAAAAGAGTCTTCAAACAGGTTCTACGATGCAGTACCTGACATTGTAGAAGGGTATATGAAAGAGATTTCCAAACTAACCGGACGTGAATACAACCTGTTTGATTATTATGGCGATCCTGATGCTGAGAACATTATTATTGCCATGGGTTCGGTAACTGAAACCATTAAAGAAACCATAGATCATTTAGCTTCACAGGGGAAAAAAGTAGGAATGATTGCCGTTCACCTTTTCCGGCCATTTTCAGTAAAACACTTTTTACAGGCGCTGCCAAAAACGGTAAAACGTATTGCAGTACTCGACCGCGCCAAGGAACCCGGAGCTGGCGGTGAACCGCTTTACCTTGACTTTAAATCCCATTTCTACGGAAAAGAAAATGCGCCCCTAATAGTTGGCGGCCGTTACGGCTTGGGATCGAAAGACACTACACCATCTCAAATTCTCTCGGTGTACGAAAACCTTGAAATGAATGAACCGAAAAACGATTTCACAATAGGTATTGTGGATGATGTGACCTTTAAATCACTTCCTCCAAAAGAAGAAATCGACATTACACCCAAAGGAACTTATCAAGCTAAATTTTACGGTTTGGGATCTGATGGCACTGTTGGCGCCAACAAAAACTCCATTAAAATTATTGGCGATGCAACAGACAAATTCTGTCAGGGGTATTTCCAGTACGACTCCAAAAAATCGGGCGGATTCACCTGCTCGCACCTTCGTTTTGGTGACAAACCAATCCGTTCAACCTATTTGGTAACCACTCCCGATTTTGTTGCCTGTCATGTTCCGGCTTATCTTCATCTTTACGATGTGCTGAAAGGATTGAAAAAAGGAGGTTCATTCCTGCTCAACTCCATTTGGGACGAAGAGGAAACCAAAAACCGGTTGCCAGACAGCATGAAAAAATACCTGGCTGAAAATGAAATTAAGTTCTACATTATCAATGGTACAAAGTTAGGTGAAGACATTGGTTTGGGAACACGCACCAATACTATCATGCAGTCAGCCTTCTTCAAAATTACCGGCGTTATTCCTTATGAAATGGCTGTGGATGAAATGAAAAAAGCCATTGTAAAAACATATGGAAGAAAGGGTGAAAAAGTGGTTAACATGAACTTTGCTGCTGTTGAAGCAGGAGGGAAAAATGTACACAAAGTTGCCATTCCTGCCGAATGGAAAAACATTGAAGTGAAAGCCACCAACGGAACCTCAGACCGTCCGGAATACATCGTAAAGGTTGTAGATACCATTAACGGACAGAGAGGAGACGATCTTCCTGTATCAACATTTGTTGGTTCAGAAGACGGAACATTCCCGCTGGGCACGGCTGCTTATGAAAAACGGGGTATTGCAGTGAGCGTTCCCGAATGGCAGGCCGAAAACTGTATTCAATGCAACCAGTGTTCTTATGTTTGTCCGCACGCCGCCATCCGTCCGTTCCTGTTAACTGATGAAGAGGTGGAAAAAGCACCGGAAGGAACAGAAACCCGCGTGGCCACTCCATCGAAAATGTTTAACGGAATGAGTTTCCGGATTCAGGTGAGCGTACTTGATTGTACAGGCTGCGGAAACTGCGTGGAAGTTTGTCCTTCAAAAGAAAAATCACTCATTATGAAATCGCTTGATTCGCAGCAAGATGAAATTAAACGCTGGGATTATATGGTGAATGAGATTTCTTTGAAAGAAAAAGTGGTGGATAAAACCAAATCAGTGAAAAACTCACAGTTTGCACAACCGCTGTTTGAATTCTCGGGTGCCTGTGCTGGTTGCGGTGAAACACCTTACGTGAAACTTATTACCCAATTATATGGCGAACGCATGATGGTAGCCAATGCCACCGGATGCTCATCCATTTATGGCGGTTCAGCGCCTTCAACCCCGTATTGCAAACACAAAGACTCCGGTCACGGGCCTGCATGGGCGAATTCACTTTTTGAAGACAATGCCGAATATGGGTTTGGATTTTCAGAAGGTGTAACCGCACAACGCAACCGACTGGAAGACATAATGAGAAGTGCCCTCAGCAATGGCGCTTCAGATGCTGAGAAAGAAGCATTTCAGCTTTGGATCGACAATAAAAACGATGGGGATGGTTCTGCCGAAGCTTCGGCCAAAGTTTTGGAAGCTATTGCCAGCAGCAACAGCGATTATGCCAAAGTTATCACTCAACTGAAACAATACCTGGTAAAAAAATCCATTTGGGTATTTGGTGGTGACGGATGGGCCTACGACATAGGTTACGGAGGTTTGGATCATGTAATGGCCAGCGGAGAAGATGTAAATGTGCTGGTAATGGATACCGAAGTTTACTCCAACACCGGAGGCCAATCATCGAAGTCAACTCCGGTTGGAGCAGTTGCAAAATTTGCTGCCTCTGGTAAAAAAATTCGTAAAAAAGATCTGGGCGCCATGATGATGACCTACGGGTACGTTTATGTGGCACAGGTTGCTATGGGTGCCAATCAGTCACAATACCTGAAAGCGCTTCGTGAAGCAGAATCATACCCGGGACCATCCATTATTATAGCTTACTCACCTTGTATCAGCCACGGGCTGAGAGCAGGAATGGGCAATACACAGGATGAAGAGAAAAGAGCTGTTGAATCAGGTTACTGGTCGCTTTTCCGTTACAATCCGTTATTGGAAAAAGAAAACAAAAATCCGTTCCAACTCGATTCCAAAGAACCCGACTGGAGCAAATTCCAGAGCTTCCTGAATGGCGAAGTGCGTTATACTTCACTGAAAAAGTCGTTCCCGGCAGAAGCCGACGAGTTATTCAAAGCAGCAGAAGAAAACGCAAAATGGCGGCATAATTCTTACAAACGTATGTCAGCCATGGACTTCTCAAAAGTTGAAGAATAAAAAACCAAAAATATCCATACGGATTTTATAAAAAAATGGCCGGTGCAGCAGTGTACCGGCTTTTTTTTAAAGAATATTACGGATGGTTACCCGGTCCGGAATTCAGTTTTTACTGCAAAACAGCATTCCAGTCTTTTATAGTTGATTCATTTTTCCGGTGAATTTGAACAATACCGGTTATTTGTTTACCATCAATTCTGCCGCTGTATATGTACTTTTCATTTGAGGAAGGATTTGAAGCGGTAAAACTTATCCTGTCGCCTTTAAGTAAGTTTTTGGTTACCGGCAACAAATTATTTCCATCTTTCATCTGCAAATCAATTTCCTGAAATTCCTGATTAGCAGTCAGGGAAAAAGATTTTCCATCAATCTCCCATGTCCACTTTCCGTTAACTTGTGCAGGTATCACCCAAAAATAAATATCACTGGTTTCTTCCCGAAAAAACTGGTCAGCATTCCACGATCCCATGTCAAAATCGTGTGAAACCAGTCGCGAACCGGGCTTAAGATTTTTAAGCAAATGTGGGCGCAACTGAATATTTACAGAGTTAAGAAGATACATAGTAACCACGCTGGCCCGGCTAAAATCAGCATCAAAAATATTTCCCTCCATAAAAATAACGTTATCCGCTACACCGGCTTTTATCGCATTTTCCCTGGCTTCTTTTATCCGCCGGGGATCCAAATCAATGCCATGCCCGTATGCGCCACGTTTTGCGGCAGCAATTACTATTCTGCCATCACCCGAACCCAAATCAATCACATAATCACCCGGACCCACCTGGGCCATATCGAGCATTTTTTCAACCACACGCTCAGGAGTTGGAACGTAGGGCACATCAAGTAGCTGGGCATTTAATTCCCCAAGCAGAAAAACAAGAAAGAAACTAATGGATAAAACTATACCTGTTTTTTTCTTTAACATCCGAATTTTTCTCGAGGAATAGTTTCTTTCAGTCTTGAAGCAAGAAGATTTCTTTTTCATAACAATTTGATTTAATTCATTCAACCGGATCATTTTAACAGCTACAAGTTAAAAAAATACACGTTCAAAACTGCCATTTCTGAATTAAAAAATTTTTGATCATTCTTCAAAACTTTTTGAACGATTTATTATGCGCTTACAGAAAAGCGGAGTAGCGTTGCAGAAAGCCACTTTCATAAAAAATCAAATTTCGCAACTGAACGGGGGCAGGTTGCTCCGGATTAACCTATCAAAAATTTATTCATCAATGGCTAAGAGAAGTTGTTAGCAAAACTAATACTGGAATTTCAGTGTGAAGGATTATAGCACATTTTTCAATTGTGTAGTGTCTTTTATATATTTTTGCCCGACACGAATGAAAAAAAATTAAAACAAATAAAAATGAGTACATTCTTAAAAAAAGGAATTCCTGCCACCCTGGTCCTCCTTGCGGTTTACATGACATCAATGGCCCAAAAAGATGGAAACATTGTGGAATATTTTGGTCGCGAAGTGATTGAAGAGATCAATGAAGGGGCTGTCATTCATGTTTTCAATGAAGGGCTTATGCTGCCTGCTGCTTCTCAGGGGCGCGGACTCTTGCCTGAAACCGACATTATTGCCTGGCTTTATGCCAATGGAACCTGGATCACTCCGGAGAATGGCCAACTGATTCATCCGATATATTCGGGAAACGACAGTGTTTTTACCTGGCAAACAGTAAAGGCCAATGAAGAGAATTCCTTTGGTGGAAGAATGTTAAGAAGATCATTTTTATATACTCAATTTCAAGCTCCCCGTGAGGAGATAGTGTTACTTGATGCGCGCGGTCATACTCAGGGTTACATTAACGGAAAACCCATTGCCGGGGATCATTATGATTTTGGATATACCCTGATTCCCTTCAAACTGAAAAAAGGCCTCAACGAATTTATATACACACCGGGACGATTTGGACGGGTTACTTCACGGCTTGTTGCCCCGGCAAAACCCGTGATGCTGACCACACGCGACATGACCGTTCCTTCACTCATCAAAGGCGAAACGGATGAACTATGGGCCGCAGTCAGAGTCATCAATACTCAGGAAAAAGACATGGATGATTTGACTATCCGTTGTATCCTCGAATCGGGAGAAGTGGCCACTTATAAAACAGACCGGGTTATGGAGATGAGTGTACGGAAAGTGAAATTCCGGATTCCCTCCACTTCAATAAAACACGAAGATGGAAAAGTACAGGCAACCCTTGTGCTGATTGACAAGAATGAAAAAGAACTCCACCGGATATCATTTGAGCTTAGCCAGCGTGAGGCGAACACCCACCATGAGCGAACTTTTGTAAGCAACATTGACGGAAGTGTTCAGTATT
>JAZBNQ010000008.1:0-10417 GCA_036350775.1 Mariniphaga sp. | reverse complement strand
GCTTCTATTACGGCGATAGGTTTTTGGGTAACGCTAAATTTGATTATAACCAGCTTTATGTTGAGTGGTTTGACTATTGGCTGAAAGGAGAAAAAAATAACATACTCGACCGAAAAACAAAATCAGTTATATACGATGGGTAAAAACCTATGGGAATATTTTAATGAATGGCCGCCCAAAAAGGCAAAAAAAATGACGATGTATCTTTCCAGCGAAAACGGGGCAAATACAAAGTTTGGTGACGGGGCCTTGTCTCAAACTGAGCCAATACAGAACAAACACGACGAATTTATTTACGATCCGGCCAATCCTGTTCCGTCGCTTGGAGATAATCACTGGGGGTATCTTGCAGAAATGAAATCAGGTTCTTATGATCAGTCTCCGGTTGAAATCAGGCAGGATGTTCTTGTATATTCGACTCCTGTTTTAACAGAAGACCTTCAAATTACTGGTCCTGTTGAAGTCATTCTGTATTTATCATCTGATGTAAAAGACACTGATCTCACGGCAAAATTAGTGGATGTATATCCGGATGGAAAAGCTTATAATGTTGCAGAAAGCATCCAACGGGTGCGATGGCGCGAAGGTTATAAAAAACCGGTTTTTATGGAGGAAGGAAATGTTTACAAAATGGAAATCGGGCCATTGTTAACCAGTAACCAGTTTAAAAAAGAACATCAGATTCGAATTGAAATATCGAGCAGTAATTTCCCGCGGTTTGAAAGAAATCTGAATACCGGCGGTAACAATTACGATAAAGCAGCATGGGAAAAAGCCACCAACAGGATCATCACGGCCCGGAGTATCCTTCGGGAATTTCTTTCTACGTGGTTGAAACGAAATAAACTGCGAAAGTTAGTTGATAAAAACCCAAATAAAAGCATCTTCTCTAATCGCATGTATAGCAATAAATGCAAAAGGGTAAACCGTCACAATACCTGGATTTCCGGAGGCAAACGGCACCAGGTGAGTCCCATCCAAACGACATACCCAAAGGAGTGGATATAGAGCAACATCCGTCTTCATAGACAGTCGATAAGCTACAAAGCCACGAAAGTGAAAAGCAGGTTGGTGATGCTGATACTTGCTGATTGCAGCAGGGTAGCCTGTGACTCCAGTCCGGTCATTTCTAAAATCGATGCACAAAAAAGTCGGTATGCTAAAGGTTTTTATAATTTTTCATGAAAAGTTGCACCCCGAATTTCGTAAAGACTGGTGTGAATTTCTACTCTTTTGAAATAATTACGATCTTTTTGAAATTCCGGGGTTAGACATCAGTAAACCAATCTTTAATGCTTGTTATTTTATTTTGTGTTTTTTGCACGGGCTTATAAGAAAAGTTAGTATATTTCACCATGCAGAAATCTTTTGAAAAGCAGGTTGTTTTTTTTACCGGGGGAACATCCGGGCTTGGGCGGGAAGCTGTTTTGGCTTTGGCGCTTAATGGAGCCAAAGTTGTTGTGATCGCTCGCAACAAAGCAAAAGGAGATGAACTTTTGAAAACCTTTCATGCCAAACAAGCAAATTCAAAAGGAGAAATTCAGCTTATCGAGTGCGATTTATCTTCTATTAATTCAATTCAAACAGCGGTTAACAAATTCAAAATCGCTAATAAACGGTTGGATATTCTTGTAAACAATGCAGCGGTTTGGAAAGTAAAATTTACAGAAACAGCAGATGGGATAGAAGAGGCCTTTCAGGTGAATGTGCTTGCACCCTATCTGTTATCGCAACTTTTAGCCGACTGGCTTGAAAAATCCGACCACGCCAAAATAATCAACACCGCCTCTTACCTTCACCAGGGGAATATCCAATTTGAAGATATTGAATTCAGAAAGAACTACAAAAGTTTTAATGTTTACAAGCAATCAAAACTGGCTGTAATTTTATTAACAAGGCAGTTAGCACAGCAGTTTAGCAGCAGGGGAATTGGGGTTTATTGTTTTCATCCGGGATTGGTACGCACCGAATTGGCACGCGAAACCAGCTTTATCATGCGAAGTATGTTTTGGCTGCCCGGAATTTCGGCAAAGAAAGGGGCACAAACGCTTATTTTTCTTGCCAGAGAAGACAAAGAAAAGCTGGTTTCGGGTGAATATTATCACAAAATGAAAATAGGTAAAAGCAGTCCGCAAAGTAAAAATATGGAATTTGCCGATAGGCTGGTTCAGCATATTGAAAAAATGGAATTGCCTGTTCTTTCGGAATAAACGTTGAGCTAAATATCGTAATTGTTTAACAAAATAGATTTGATTTAGGTTATAGTAAAAATCTGTGTGGGAATTCGTAAAAGGAATAAAAAATTCATTTGCAGTGTGGTATGCCAATAAAATATTAATCACTCTGGTTTTTTTGCTAGCGAAAACCGCTTTTGTTTACGCACAAACAACAAATTTAACTGTTACAATAAAAAACGAACAAGGAGAAGTTGTTGAATCGGCACATGTCTCCATTCCGGCACTGGGAATTATTGCAGTTAGTGATAAATCCGGACAAGTTAATTTCTCAAATATTCCCGTTGGACAACATTTTTTTCAAGTTTCAGTGATGGGCTACGAAAAAGCCGAAATAACCTATCCCGTTAGCGCAGAAACAAAAGCGCTTCAAATCGTACTTAAGCAATCGTCTTTTCAAATAGAGGAAGCAGTGGTTGTGGGCGAATCTACCAGTTCAAGAGTGGCGAAAAGTGGTTATGCAGTAACAGCACTAAATCCTGAATTAATTGCAGGCAGCTCCTTAAACACAAACGATTTGTTCAGGAGCTCATCGGGTGTAAACCTCAGGCAAACAGGTGGTTTTGGAAGTTCTCTCAGCGTTTCAATTAATGGTTTAACCGGTAAAATGGTACGTTTTTTTGAAGACGGTATTCCCATTGAGAACGGGTATTTATCGCCCATTTATCTGATTCCGTTTAACACCATTGATCGCATTGAAGTATATAAGGGCGTAGTGCCCGAACAAATTGGTTCAGATGCTTTAGGCGGAGCAGTGAGTTTTGTTACCCGCCCAATAACCCGCTCATACACCGATCTTTCTTATGAACGAGGCAGTTACGAACTTAATAAAGCCTATGCTGGCAAACGTTTTGTTTTGAATAATGGTTTAATGGCAGGCGGCTATTTTTCATATGGAGGCGCAAAAAATAATTACCCGGTAGAAATTGAAATTAGTGACGAAACCGGGCGCGTGAACAATCAAGTGGTGGACAGGTTTCATGATGCATTTAAATCGTTGAGCGGGAAACTGGAATTGGGATTTGTCAACAGACCCTGGGCCGATGAATTTTATACAACGCTTAAATTGAACAGCACCGATAAAGAATTGCAGCATGGTTTATTGATGCAAAATCCTGCCGGTGAAGCAGAGGTTTCCTCTTCATTAGCAGAAAATCGTATAACCTTTAAAAAGGATGGTATTTTTAAACTTCCATTTTCGGTAGAACTTACCAATGTGTTTTCTTTAAATCATATTAATTATACCGATACTACAAAAAATATTTACAATTGGAGAGGGGAAATTACAGGAAAGCGGGTACTGGGCAACGAAATTTATTACTTCGATTCGCCACATCTGGCCGATGTTACAACAACACGCAATTACTTTAAATTCTCCAGCAATTTTCAGATAAACGAAAAAAGCGATTTGAAAACCACGCTCATTTATTCGTTTTTTAAACGCACAGGGAGCGACCCTCCCGCACAAAACGAAAATGGGATTGACCCATACGATGCAGTTCCTAAAATGCATAAAAGCACAGTATCGATTTCGTCAACAAATCGTCTGGCTGATGAAAAACTTACTTCCATAACAGGTTTAAAAATCCATATTTTAAAGGCATCGCAATCTTTTAGTTTGGAAAGTAATGATGAAATTAATGCCAGTGGAAATTACATGGGAGTATGGCAGGTGTTAAGATATTCACCTCTGCAAAATCTGCTGTTCGTGACTTCATATGAATACGCTTATCGAATTCCCGACGAAAACGAACTGTTTGGCGATGTTGTGCTTATTTCTTCAAATACCGACTTAAAGCCTGAAAAAAGCCATAACCTGAACCTGGGCACAATTTGGTCGTATAATCCTCAGTCAAATCTGTCGTTTAACACTTTTTTCCGTGGCATAAAAGACATTATCTTTTTAGGTTTTCCAATTCATGGTGCACGCTATACCAACGTGTTTAATACTCACTCGTATGGTGCAGAGCTGGAAGGAAGGACCCAAATTCTGAATTTTTTTCACATCAACTATGCCTTAACCTACCAGGAGTTACGTAACATGAGCAATTTCAACTACGACGGAACAGAATCAACAAAATATTACAACACTCGTTTACCCAACATCCCATGGTTGTATGGCAATCTTGGGTTGCAGTTTAAACAGCAAAACTTAGTCGGAAAAGAAACCGAAAGCAGAATCACGCTCCAAACGTTTTATGTTAACGAATATTATCTCCGTCCCGAACCCGATGGAGGAGGGAACAGCAAGTATGTTATCCCTTCGCAGTTTTACCAAAACATTGGTATTAGCCAGAAATTTAGTAAATTAGACCTGTTGTTTGGAATTGAAGTACAAAACGTTTTCAACCATAAACTTTACGATAATTTTAGGGTTCAAAAGCCGGGAAGAACGCTTCAAATGTTAGTTAGATATACCATAAATAATTAGCTATGAACAGAAATTTTACAATCTTAGTATTCATGACAATCGTAATGCTGGCTTCATGTTCGAAAGAAAATGAGCAGGAAATTGAAGAGCCGGAGGTGGAACAAGAGGACACGTATGTTTTAATTACAACACCATCTTTTGTTTCTCCGGTAAGTTATATTCAAACCATTAATGATTTGGATGTGCCTGAAATAGATAATTCGGGTGCTGCAGAATATCTCACAGCCGGATTTTATCAGCACAAAAACATGTTTTTTAGTTGCAATTACACCGACAATTTTGTGGTTCGCTTTTTAATTGATGAGAATAACAAACTGGTTGAAGATTTAAAAATTGATTTGGGAGGAACAACCGGGAAAATATGGTTTAAAGACGACAACACGGCTTATACTTACGAAACCACCGGGTTTCAGGTTAAAATTTTCGATCCTACGCAAATGGTCATTAAAGAAACAATTGATTTGTCGATGTTAAAAAGAGACGACGTTCCGTATATGGAATTGTATGATGTGGTTGAACGCGACGGTAAACTTTTTATCCCGGTTTTACTTTCTACTTATCCACATTCCACTGCCCTCGATTCTATCCACATAGCAATTATAGATTTACCATCCAGCTCTTTGGAAAAGGTAATAAAAACAGGCATCAGCCAATCAGTTGGCGCCGGTATTCACTCAAGAATTTGTATGGGATTCGATGAAAATAAAGATTTGTATTTAATGGCTCATCTTTCATCTGGTTTAGGAGGAAGCAGCAAACCATCGGGTTTGCTTCGGATTAAATCGGGCAGTACCGAATTTGACCCGGAATATTTCTGGAATATGACGGAAGCAACCGGCCAACATATTGCTGAATCATTTCATTATATCGGAAACGGGAAGGCCTTTATTACAGTGGGGTACAAAGGATTGATTAACCCTAATAACCTTATGTCTCCTATTCTTGATCCGGTTTACAAATGGTGGATTGCCGACCTGAATGCTAAAACCGTAAAAGAGCTGGGATTACCAGCCACCAAAGGGTTTAATACCAGTTGGGTGTTTAAATACGGCGACGATTATCTGATTCCAATCGGCAACAACAACGAACAAGCTATTTATAAATACAACCCTGAAAGCGAACAGGTTACAGGTAAGATTATAACCAACGGTTTGCCGATAACCTTTTTACAAACTATACCCGAATAAGATGCAAAAGCTCAAAACCAATGACATCATTTTTATTACCTTAATTCTGGTACTCGATATTGTTATTACAGGACCTATCCTGGCAACATTGGGCATGGTTTTAATTACTTTAGGATTACAGGTTGGCATTGCAACTGCGCTTATCAGTGCCATTCTGTACAGTATTCTCTTACGCCGGGTTCCTGTAATTGGCGTATTATCTGCCATAAGTATTACCCGCGGGATACTGGCCGGTTTTATTATGCCCCCGGCTTTTTGGCCCTTGTTTCCAGTGGTGGCATTAACCGGGATTATCCCCGATTTGGTGATGTACTTTTTTAAGCTTCGCCCCGATAATCGCATTACCAACAAATGGATGATTACCTTGAACCGTGTGCTTACCACGCCATTTATGGTTCCGATTTTAATGCTTACCGGATTACTGGAGCTGGCACAATCGAGCAAATTGATGGAAATAAAAGGAATTACACCCTTGCAGGTGTATTTGATTTTAGCCGTGTTTTCGATGATTGTTGAAGGCGTACTCGGTTACATTGGCGCCGTTGCAGGAAACCGAATTGCCGACAAGTTAATTAAAGCAGGTGTAAAATAATGGCCGCAAATTATTACAAAATACCAGAATCACTCATCGAAAAGCTACATCCGCTAAGCAAAATGTTTTTTTTGCTGTTAATAATAGTTAGCACCATTTATTTGGATAATCTGCTGCACATTGGCATTATTGCTGCAGTTGTTGTTTTTTATATAATTCTGGCTGGCCTGTTTTTGCGTTTATTTCCGTTTATTCTATTTTATTTATTTTCTTCTTCCATTTTAATTGGACTGCTTTTTTTACTCTCGGGAAATGGTATTCAGTTTGAAATTGCATTACTCATATTTGCCAAATTTTTCAGTCATATTTTTTCGGGTTTGGTGCTGGCATTTACTACTGCCCCAAGGAAAATGGCTTCTACCTTAAAATTATTGCACATGCCCCAAACCATGTTGTTTATTTTTATTCTGGCACTACGTTTATTTCCGGTAATTATTAAAGAATACCAGTATATTCTCGATTCACTCAGGCTTCGTAATCAGTCGGTTTTAAGCGTTCTGCTCTTCAAACCACAATTGGTTATTTTTCCGATAATGGTTAGAACCGTTAAACTTTCCAATGAATTGGCTCTTTCTGCTGAAACCCGCGGTTTTAGTATGAACAATATTCAAATTCCGGTTCAGGAAGTAAAATTTGCCTTCCGCGATTTTGTTTTTTCAAGCACCACATTTTTGATGATTGCTTTTCTAACTATTAAAGAATTTTGGTTATGATTACGATTGATTCTTTAAATTTTAGTTACGACGAAAAGCGTAAAAAAACGCTAAGGGATATCAATCTGGAGATTGCCGAAAATGAATTCATCATTCTTGCCGGAGAAAGCGGGAGTGGAAAATCAACTTTGCTGAAAGCCATTGCAGGTATAATTCCGGGATATGAAACAGGAATTTTTAAAGGAAAGATAATCAACAACAAGCTGGATACGCAAAAGGAAAAGCTTTACACGGTTTCGCAAAAAACAGGTATATTGTTTCAAAATCCCGACTCACAGTTTTTTAATTTATCGGTAGAAGATGAAATTTGTTTTGGGATGCTAAACAGAGGGTGGACCGATGATAAAATTAAATCGCGACTGGAAGAAATTATTAGCTTGTTCGAGTTGCAAAAAGTTCGAAAACTGCCACCCACTCAATTAAGTGAAGGGCAAAAACAAAGAACCGTTTTAGCATCGATTCTGGCTACTTATCCCCGCTTATTACTTTTAGATGAGCCTTTTGCCCATCTGGATGAAAAACAAACTGACACCATCATTGATTTATTGCTTCGCTTAAAAGCACTTGGAACTACCATTGTAATTGCTGAACACCGCTTGAGCAAATTAATACCGGTTGCCAGCCGGGTCCTTGTTATGCAGAAGGGCGAAATAATACACGACATTGAGCCGGATAAATTACTCAATGAAGCTTTTACAAAAGGGTTGGGATTAAGAGATATTCTTATAAAACCAACTGAAATGAATTGGTTGAAAGCCAGCAGAAGCAATTGTATCGTTGGTGTTGAAAACGGACAAATTCAATACAGGGGCGGATTTAGCCTGGGCATTCAACAGTTTTATGCCGAAACCGGGAAAAAGATTGCATTACTCGGTCCCAACGGTTCTGGGAAAACCTCACTTTTAAAAGTACTTTCGGGTTTAAAACAAATAAAAAACGGAACTACAATTCCCAAAAAAATCAGACCCGGCAAATTATCAACTTTAGTTTACCAGCAAACCGATAATCAGTTGTTTATGGATACCGTTGAAAAGGAAGTGCTTCAATTTTCTACCAACCCGGGTTTGGCCGAAGAGCTGCTTCAATATTTTGGATTATCCGAATACCGGCAGTTTAGTCCGTTTAGTTTAAGCGAAGGCGAAAAACAACGGGTGGTTTTGGCCGCTTCATTAAGCAGGGGGGCGCCGGTTTTATTGCTCGATGAACCTACCACCGGCATGGATGGCAGACAACTGAATAATTTTATTCAATTACTGCATAACGACATACTTCGCAAAACTTCCTGCATTATTGCAACCCACGATGCGCAGTTGATTCAACAGGGAACAAAAGAACAATTTCTAATAACATCTACTTAAAAAAATATTATTATGAAAGCACTATTTTTACTTTTTGTTTTTGGAGTGTTTATTTTTTCAAACACTTTTTCTCAGGAAATTGAGAATGGGGGTTTTGAAACCTGGACCAATGGGAACCCTGTAGGTTGGGATACCAGTAATGAAGATATTGCCATGTTTGGAGTGGCAGCAGTAACTGCTGATACCCAAAATCCCAAAGAAGGCACAACTGCATTAATGGCAAAAACTACCGCAACGGCTTTTTTCTCCTTATCGGGTATAGTTTGCAACGGCTTTTACGAAGGGCCAAATCCGGTTAATGGAGAGGTAGAAACCATTAAAGGTGAACCTTTTACTTCAAGGGCCAATGCATTGGAGCTGTGGTACAAATGTTTGCCTATGCCAGCAGATAGTGCACTTTTTGCCATTCATTTTTTTAAAGCGGGCGAACTAATTGGGAAAGGTGAATTTGTGCAAAAAGATACAATAGCTGAATGGACGTCTTTAAATATCCCCATTCTTTGGAATAGTGAGGAGTTCCCCGACACCATGCTCATTTTAATGAAATCGTCCTACGGCACAACAAACCAACGCGGAAATGCCGTGGCAGGAAGTTCCATTTGGGTGGATGCTTTGATGCTGCAAAACGTTACCGGCTTAAATCAAATCAACCAGCGATTGGCCAGGGTTTATCCAAATCCGTTTCACCATGAATTACATATTGACTTAAAAAGTGGGAGTGAAGCCCGGGTTTCGGTTTACGACATAAGCGGAAAGAAAGTAATTTCAAAACAAATTAGCCATTCAGAAAGATTGAATACACAATTCCTGAAAAATGGTTTTTATGTGCTTGAAATCAGTTCGGGAGGTGAAACCGAACGATTGAAATTAAGCAAGAATTAGCAATTCAGTTTGCATTTCAAATCATTCAAATAAAAATTGTGCAAGATAATATTTCACAATTCTATAAAACACAGGAAGGCTACGAGGCCATAAGAAACTGGTACGACTCGCTGGTGGCAAAATTTGATTTTAACCACGAGTTTCAATATGTGGATACACGCTATGGGAAAACACACATAATTGTTGCCGGGAATAAAGATGCACCGCCTCTTATATTAGTGCAGGGCCTGGCGGGAACTGCCCCTTTGTGGTATCATCAAATTCCGGTGTTTGCAAAACATTTTCGGGTATTTGCGCTGGATACTCCCGGCCAACCCGGCAAAAGCGACCTGAATCCACCGTCTTTTACCCAAAACGGATACTCTTTTTGGTTGAACGATGTGATGGATTCTCTCGGAATACAAAGGGCCAGTTTTTTAGGTGTAAGCACAGGTGGATGGTTCCTTACTAAATTTTCTCTATATGCTCCCCATCGAATTGATAGAATGATTTTAGTGAGTCCCACCGGTTTTATCCGCGCCCGGATACCGTTCAAAATCTGGTTCGATAATATTAAAAACAAGAAGAAAAACGGACAACTTAGTCTGGAAAGTGATTTAAATGCGCGGGATTATTTCCCCGGGAAAGGAGTGAAACGTTACGACCGTGAATTGGCCAAAGCCATGGCTCTGAGCACACGGCATTTCCGTTTGCAAAATTCTGTTGGTGTTGTGAATGATAAAACAGGTAAGATTGTTTTTAGTAAGGCAATTGGATTTACCCGAAAAATGTTTTTTGCAGAGCCCAAAAGTGTGTTGAAAAAAGTGACAACAAATTGCCTGGTAATATTAGGAGATCATGAAGTTTTGTACAATTCTAAAAAGCTAAAAGTGAAACTGGAAAAACTAATTCCTTCTTTCAGTGTACATATTATTTCTGACTCGGGGCATTCGGTAGTTTTTGATGATCCGGAAGTGTTTAATAAAATTGCACTTGATTATTTGCTGCAAAAATAAATTAACAAAACTGACAGAGGAACTT
>JAZBNQ010000007.1:0-7633 GCA_036350775.1 Mariniphaga sp. | reverse complement strand
GGAACATGCACATGCACATTCCAGTTGGAGAAAACTTCCGGGTTCAAATCGAGTTGTTCGGCGTGCGATTTCAGGTATTCGTGAGCCAGCATGGCCGATTCCTTCATTACATCGCCCAGGTTGCCGGTAAGTGTTAAAGAACCTTTTCCTTTGCTCAGGCTGGTTTCAACAAACAAAATCTGACCGCCAACTGCTGTCCAGGCCAAACCAGTAACCACGCCTGCAAATTCGTTCCCCTGGTATTTTTCTTTGGAATATTGCGTGACACCAAGGTATTCGCGCACATCTTCCAATGTTAATTTTTTATTGAAAGGCTCTTCGAACGCTATTTTTTTGGCAATTCGGCGAATGACTTTGGCTATTTTTTTATCGAGTTCCCGCACCCCTGACTCACGGGTATATCCGTCGATAATTTTTTCAATCACCTTTTTCGGGAATACCACCTCACCTTTTTTTAAGCCGTGGTTTTCCAGTTGTTTGGGAATGAGATGGCGTTTGGCGATTTCAATTTTTTCTTCCACCAGGTAGCCGCTTACTTCAATCAATTCGAGGCGGTCGCGTAACGGCGGAGCAATGGTACTCAACGTATTGGCTGTGGCAATAAACATTACTTTGGAAAGATCGTAATCTTGTTCCACATAATTGTCGTGAAATTCAGAATTCTGTTCCGGGTCGAGCACTTCGAGCAGGGCCGAAGCCGGGTCGCCATGGAAATGTTTGGAAACCTTATCGATTTCGTCGAGAATAAAAACCGGATTGGATGTTTTTACCTTTTTAATGTTCTGAATAATTCGGCCCGGCATGGCGCCAATGTATGTTTTGCGGTGGCCGCGAATCTCCGATTCATCATGCAGTCCGCCCAAACTCATGCGCACAAATTTGCGGTCGAGTGCCCGGGCTACCGATTTTCCCAGCGAGGTCTTCCCCACACCCGGAGGTCCGTACAAACAAAGAATGGGCGATTTCATGTCATTTTTTAGTTTCAGAACAGCCAGGTGTTCCAGGATGCGTTCCTTTACTTTTTCCAGGCCGAAATGATCTTCATCAAGCACCTTCCGGGCATTTTTCAAATCGAAATTATCTTTGCTGTATTCATTCCATGGAAGATCAACCAATGTCTGGCAAAAGGTAAACTGTACCGAATATTCGCCGGCAGCCGGGTTCAGCCGGTGTAGTTTTTCCACTTCCTTATCAAAAAACCTGGCAACCTCTTTGCTCCATTTTTTCCCTTTTGCTTTTTCTTTTAGCTCATTAATTTCCTGCTCCAACGGATTTCCGCCCAACTCATCCTGAATGGTTTTCATTTGCTGGTTCAGCATAAACTCGCGCTGCTGCTTATCCATGTCGGTTTTTACCTTTTTCTGGATATCCTGCTTCAGTTCAAGCATCTGCACCTCTTTCACCAGGTAGCTGATGGCCTGCACACCGCGCTCCTTCAAACTTTCAATTTCAAGTAAATTCTGTTTGTCCTCCACATTGATGTCGGTATTTGAACAAATGAAGTTGATAAGGAAAGTTGAGTTTTCGATATTTTTTACGGCAAATGTTGCTTCCGGCGGAACATTGGCCGAAAACTGTGCAATTTTTATGGAAAGGTCTTTCAGCGAACCAACAATGGCATTAAATTCAGAATCGTTTTCAGGAAAAATATCATTTAACGGTTCAACTGTTGCTTTATAGTAGGGCTCTTCGGCAACAAATTCGCGGATAGAATAACGCCTTTTACCTTGTATAATAACAGATGTTGAACCATCGGGCATTTCCAGGATTTTCAGGATTTCAGCCATTGTTCCAACTGAAAATAAATCTTTGGTTTCCGGATCGTCGATGGTATAATCTTTTTGTGCCACAGTGCCAAGCAAACGGCTACCGCGGTAAACATCCTGAATCAGTTTTAATGATTTTTTTCTTCCAACATTTATTGGAAGAACCACCCCCGGGAAAAGCACCGTGTTGCGCAGGGGCAGAATGGGTAAAACATCCGGAATTTCTGTATTTTTTAAATCTGCATCGTCTCCGTCGGCAATAATCGGTATGTAATCGGAGTTATCCTGTATCATTCCACTCATAAACATATTCCCTAAACCTGAATTCTTTAATTTTCCCATGCTGTAATTCCTTGTGACAATCTGTCTGAATTTATTTTAGTATTTGCGAGGAAGTCAAAAGGCAATAGTCGTGCCACTAGCCTAAACGAATGGAATCCGCCAGATGTTCATCATGAAAGACTGTTAATCCAGACAAAATTGCACCTGGCAGAAATAAAAAAAGCCCCGAACCAACGGAGCTTTTATCATATCTTCCAAATCATTTACTTTTTCCTGTTTTCCATGTGTTTTCCGTAACGGCTCATGAATTTGTCCACGCGACCGGCGGTATCTACAAGTTTTACTTTACCAGTGTAAAACGGATGCGAAGTATTGGAAATTTCGAGTTTGTAAAGTGGGTATTCCACTCCGTCAACTTCGGCAGTTTCTTTTGTTTCAACAGTGGAGCGGGTCAGAAAAGTATGTCCGTTCGACATATCTTTGAAAGCTACCATTCTGTATTCTTCCGGGTGTATTCCTTTTTTCATTTTTCCTGATTTTAATTTTGAATGGTTGCATTTTCAAACTACAATCCATTCCATATTCATTTTATTTTTTTAAGGCCTGCAAAGATAAATATTGTTTTTAAGATACCAAAAGCAAAAATAATTTTAATATTCCAATTTTACTTCCCATTATTCATAATATGTCTAAATTCAATATGCCTGACTGTAAATCCTTAAATATTTATATATTTGCATTTTTAAACAATTTAGAAAAATGGTAGAAATCAAGGTGCTGGATGCCAACAGATTAGATACTGCTGCAAATATGCTTAAAGCAATTGCACACCCTATGCGTATAGCCATTTTAAAACATCTGGAAGGCGGAAAAAAACTTACAGTTACTGAAATTCACGAATTGCTGGGCATTGAACAATCTACCACCTCTCATCATTTGGGAATTTTGCGTGACAAAGGTGTTCTCTGCTCCAAACGCGAAGGAAAAAATACCTACTACTATTTGAAATTCGAAATTTTAAGCCAGATTGTGGATTGCCTTGAAACCTGTACTTGTGAATAGTAAGTTTTCAGTCAAAGTCATAGTCACAATTGACAGTGGCAGTTTTCAAAACTAATTTTTTTGTCCTTTACCGCTTTTTGTTCCTGTTTTCAGTTTCGTGTAAACTTCACGTCGAACCCGTTTAGCCAGGTTATCATCATGTTTTTCCATAAACTGTTCCACAGACTTTCTATCGTGTTTTGATAATTCGCGAAGTGCCCAGGAAAGCGCTTTAACAATCATTTCGTCACGCTCCTTAATCACTCGTTCGCAAATCATCAATGTCCTTCGTGCATCACCGGTACCTCCCCTCGATTTAAGGTTCAGTCCAACAGTTGAAACAAGGGCTGCCCTTCTCCACCAGCGATTTTCAGATTTCACCCAACTCAGAACATCTTCATCTGACAATTGATTATTGCGCCACACCGGGCCGGACACTAATACCGAAAAAGAATCGGTAGTAGCCCAATTATCCATGTATTTGCCCAATGCGTACAAATCTTTTAGGACAAGGCTGTTAAGTGCTTTTTTGTGTTTCCAAAGCAATTCAAAAGCCACCTGGTTACATTCAAAAATTCGGGTTTCAACCAATTCCCTGGCCAGCTCCACCATTTCGTTAGCAGGAAGGTTTTTAAGTTCTTTCCACCATGCCTTCAATAAATTGCGTAAATCAGCCGACTTTATTCCCTGTGTTTTCATGGAAGTGGGGAAATACCATTCCGAAGCTTTCTGACGTTCAGGATCAGCAAATTCAGTCAACTGATCAATAATTGTTTTTACTTCCATTTAAAAGCTTTTATTGTGAAAATTATTTTCTTCACAATTTACAAGATATAAACGGTTTCTCAAAAACTATGGAAATTACGGCGAATAATAAATCGGCCCTTCAATGCCCAATGGCAGACCGGCCCAAATCCAAACCAAAAGCATTGGAATTCTTACCACGGCAAATGCAATGGCATAGGGCAACATCATGGAAATGAGGGTGCCGATACCCACTTCTTTTACATACTTCTGCGCAAAAACAATGACCAGCGGAAAGTATGGCAACAGTGGTGTTAAAATATTAGAATATGAATCGCCGATGCGGTAAGCCGCCTGCGTGGTTTCCGGCGAATAACCCATGAGCATGAGCATGGGCACAAAAATGGGTGCCAACAAGGCCCACTTTGCCGAAGCACTTCCCATCACTAAATTCACCAAAGACGAAACGATGATAAAAGCCACCAACAGTGGACCGCCGGTAAAACCGATGGCATTCAATGCATCAGAACCTTTAACAGCTAGCACACTGCCCAGGTTCGACCAATTAAAATAGGCCACAAACTGCGCCGCCACAAAGGCAATTACAATGTACATGCCCATGGTTGACATGCTTTTGGCCGTCATGTCGGTTACATCCTTATCGGTTTTAATGGTTTTGGCGGCAATACCGTAAACCAGTCCGGCAACAAAAAACACGATAAACATTACAGGAACCAATGAATCGTAAAACGGCTTAAAACTGCGGCTTCCTGTGTTAGGATCGATTTCGCCACGCAGCAGTCCGTCTGCAGGAATGATTGTGAGCATAAACAGCGTTAGAACAACAATGGTGGCCGCAAACGACCAACCCAGTGCTTTCACCTCCCTGCGTGAAATGGGTTTATCTTCTTCTATTTCAATATCAGACCCCGGAGTATATTTTCCCAATCTTGGAACCAGAATTTTTTCAGTTACCCATGTACCAATCAGCCCGATTAACGGCACCGAAGCCGCCATCAGGTAATAATTGGAAAGCGGGTTCACGGTGTATTCCGGATCGATGATTTGGGCTGCGGGCTCGGTAAAAGCGGCAATCATGGGGTCAAGTCCGGTAGGAAGTAAATTGGCGCCAAAACCGCCGGAAACACCTGCAAAAGCCGCACCGATTCCGGCCAGTGGGTGCCGGCCCATTCCCAAAAAAATAGCGCCTCCCAATGGTATTAAAACTACATAACCGGCATCAGCAGCTACTGAGCTCAACATTCCGGCAACTACAATGGAAAAAGTTATAATCGATTTGGGCACTTTGGAAACAAACAGACGAAGTCCAACTGAAATCAGACCGGTATATTCAGCTACGCCAATGCCCAGCATCACAACCAGTACAAGCCCAAGCGGAGGGAAATTGGCAAATGTGGAAACCATCTTTGTAAAAATCATCTGAACCCCTTCACGCGACAACAGGTTGACCACTTCAATGGTTTCAACCGGGTTTCCGTCACGATCGAGCAGTCCGGCGTCCCTGCCCGGATGATCAACGGTAACACCGCCAAAAACCAGAGATAATAAAAGGGTTAAAACCATTAGCATAGCAAACAAGGTAACAGGCTGGGGTAATTTATTCCCCACCACCTCCACTTTATCTAGCACCCGCTTAAAAAAATCTCCCTTGCTTTTTTCCTTTTTAACCATCCAATATTTATTTAAAAATTTATTCCTGCACCGGAAAATATCATCCGGAATTTATTAGTTAACAAAAGATTCAGATTTAGGTTGATAATTGCCAAGGATTTGCAAAAAACAATATTTTTTTGAGTTGACAAAACAAACCCTTCATAATCGGCCTGAAAAAAAATTACATTCTTTATATTTGAACAACTTTCAGCTAAAAATTTAAAAAATGAAACTTAAAAACTTGACTGGTTACTCCATACTTGGACTTGCTGCTATCACAACTTTTTCATTCTCAGGGTGCCAGGAAAAAATCCCTGACGAACTTCCCAACATTTTGTGGCTCACCAGCGAAGATAACAGTCCGTTGCTGGGTTGTTATGGCGATGAATTTGCCACTACCCCGAATTTGGACAATCTGGCTTCTGAGGGATTTTTATACACACACGCTTATGCGAATGCTCCTGTTTGTGCTCCGGCTCGGAATACCATAATTACAGGAGTTTATGCCAGTTCAGGCGGTCACCAGCACATGCGCAGCTATTACCCCAAATCGGAAAAGGTAAAAACCTATCCTGAATTTTTGCGTGAAGCCGGATATTATTGCACCAACAATGTAAAAACTGATTACAATACCGAATCCATCGATCCGAACCAGATTTGGGACGAGAGCAGCCGCGATGCTCATTACAAAAACCGGGCACCGGGACAACCTTTTTTCGCTGTTTTTAACACAACCATTTCACACGAAAGTTGTCTGCACGATTCCATTCCAAATGAAAAACTTCGCCACAGCCCCGACGAGGTTCCCATTCCACCTCACCACCCGGCAACCCCGGCCATGAAACACGACTGGGCGCAATATTACGACAAAGTGGAAGACATGGACGCCCAGATTGGAAAATGGCTTCAGGAACTTGAAGATGCCGGACTGGCAGAAAATACCATTGTATTTTATTATGGCGACCACGGCGGAGTGGTAGCGCGCAGCAAACGCTATGTTTACGAAACCGGCACCCGTGTGCCATTTATCATTCGCATTCCCGAAAAATATAAATACCTCTTTCCGAAAAATGAACCCGGATCCAAAGTTGACAGGCTGGTAAGTTTTGTTGATTTAGCCCCAACGCTGCTTAGTATTGCAGGCATTGAAATTCCTGAATTTATGCAGGGAAATGCTTTTCTGGGCAAACAAAAAACCGACGATCCCCAATATGCCTACATGTTCAGGGGAAGAATGGATGAACGCTACGATATGAGCCGTGCTGTGCGTGATTACAAATTCCGGTACATACGCAATTACATGCCTTACCGCGTTTACGGCCAGCATCTGGAATATTTGTGGAGGGCACCGTCTATCCGTTCGTGGGAGCAAGCTTACCTGAATGGAGAATGTAACGCAACACAAAGTATTTTCTGGGAACCCAAACCGGTTGAAGAATTGTACGACACTGAAAATGACCCGTGGGAGGTAAACAACCTGGCTACAGATCCGGCTTATTCGGATGTTTTGCAAAGAATGAGGGCTGCCAACCGTGATTGGGTAAGCCGGATAAAAGACACCGGATTTGTACCCGAAGCCGACCGTGTGGACCGGGCAGGAGAAACACCCATGTACGATTACATGCGTTCCGGAAAAATTGATTTGGAATCCATTATGGATGCAGCAGAAATCGCCACACTTGGGAAAGTTGAAAATCTGTCTGCATTGCAATCGTACCTGAAAAACGAAGAAAGTGCAATCCGTTACTGGGGGGCAACTGGTTTACTTATTTTGGGCGATGAGGCTGCTCCGGCCTTAGAGGATTTGATTGCTGCCTTAAACGATGAATCGGCCAACGTGGTAACCGTTGCCGCCGAAGCTCTTTACAATTTGGGTGAAAAGGAGGTTGCAAAAAATGCATTGCTTTCAGTTCTGGAAAATCCGAATGAATTTGCCAGGTGCCACGCATTAAATGCCATTGATTGTATTGAAGAAAAAAGCCCGGAACTGGTAAACGGAGTGGTAACCATGATTAAAGAATCAGCGCAAATGACACGTAATCGTTATGATTTGCGTGCTGCCCGATGGCTGGTGGAAAAATGGGAATTGAATCCGGCAGATTACGAATTCGAATTTGAATGGTAAT
>JAZBNQ010000006.1:0-9052 GCA_036350775.1 Mariniphaga sp. | reverse complement strand
TTTTTATTTTCCCATTCATTCATTTTTTCGTCCCAGGGTTCCGGGTTGAATTCAGGGCAGCAAATGTCGTTGTAGGTTGGTTGATTTGCCATGATTTTGATTTTTGGTTTATCTTTTTTCGTTTCAGTAAATTTCTGAAAACCAAACCAAAATTACACATTAAAAGAATTCAGAAAAAACGGATGGCCTGAATTTTTTTCTTCCCTTAAACATCTTATTTTTTTGAGGTGCTGGTAAATGTTCCACGCAAAAGCAGCAGAATAGTCATCCGCAAAAAAACGGTAAGAATATAAATTGTTAACCACCCGTATAATAATATCTTTTAAAGATGTGGAAATAAAACTTTTGCATCAGCCAATTACTGAATGCTTTAAGATACCGGAGGTATTAAATGTTTATAGAAAAATGGAATTTTTGGTTGACGGTTCGACCCCCGTCGGGATCGTATATTTTTTCCAAAGGTGTTTTTTATAAACATGCAAACCCGTCGGGTTTTGGAATCAAAAGCCTCCCTGGTTTTAAATCTGATAGTATTAGCCAGGGAAGTCTATTGTTTGATAAATGTTCCTTTTTTTAAAACCTTTCCCTCTTTTTCGATGATGTAAAAGTAAGGTCCGGATGGCAAAAATGAGATATCTATTTTATTTTGGGTTACCGGTTTTGAAAGTGTGATTTGACCTTGTGGATTGCAAAAAGAAATGGTTAATCCGGGATAGGATTCAACCGGGAATTTGAATTGTATAAAATCAGCCGCAGGATTTGGGAAAATGTAGAATCCTGAAAAAGGAAATTCAGAGATTTCGCCTCCAACATCGTAACCTCTGAGTACCAAATCGTCAATCATCCAGCCTTCTTTATTTTTGTTTACATTATCGCTTTTAAAACGAAACCGGATGACCGGCGAATCAAAATTTAATGACAGGGCAGATTTAGTATTTGTAAGTGCCACCCACCACCAATACAATTCCACATATTGCCATCCGTCTGATTTTCCCGAAAATCCGTAATCACCCCCTTTGATGGTGTCCGTGTAAAGTCCGATAAAGTTTGTGGCAATGTGGTACTGGTCATTTTTAATGTTTTCCCAGTTATTTCCACTGTCATAAGAGATCTCAATTATTCCCCCATCAGTTAAAGTATCGGTGTCGTATTTGTGGTAAAACGAAAGAATGGCTTCGCCCCAGTAATAATCAGGGATGGGAAGTTTTATCAGGAAATAGTCGTTGCAGTTTTCAGGATAAAAGTTGGCTGAATCTGTGACCATTACTTTTAATCCCGTTTTCGCGGCATGGAAGAATGTTTTTTGAGGCTGTCCGATTTCCCAAACATTTTGCTCCGGGTTATTTATTGTGATTAAACTGTCAGGCGGCAAAAAGGTTAACGAATCCATATAAATCAGGTTGCCGTAGGGTTCTGTTATTTGTGCTTTCAGAATTCCCCAGGAAAGCAATAATGCAACGCAGATAAAATATAATTTTTCCATTTTCAGGTTGAAGAATTTTTAAATAAATTTAGGGAAAGTTAATTGGGCAAGCAATCATTTCGAAGAATTAATAGTTGGAATTTGGTGGTTCGGGAAAATTAAAAAAGCCGGTTTTTCAACCGACTTTTCTTTTATCTGCAAAATTTTTTAGCATTTTCTTTTATTATCAACTTCGTCCACCTGGTCTCGGAACCATTCAAGCGGATGGGATGTTGGTCGTTCTATAGGCAATCCGTAAACACGGTCGTTGGTAAGCGAAGCCAAAACGCCAAGCGCCCTTGAAACGCCAAACAATACAGTATAGAACGTATATTCCTTAATACCGTAATGATATAATAATGAACCGCTGAATGCATCCACGTTTGGCCAGGGATTTTTAATTTTACCAATATTTGAAAGAATGGGCGGAACAACTCTGTACAACTGGTTTACCAGATTTACCAAAGGATCGTCTTTAATATATTTTTCAGCAAACTCCTGTTGTGCAGTAAATCGTGGATCGGTTTTGCGTAATACGGCATGCCCATAACCTGGAATTACCCGGCCTTCTTCCAGGGTTTGTTTAATGTATGCAGCCACCTGTTCGTCAGATGGTGTTTCTGTATCCAAATCTTCAATCATCTGGAACATCCAGTGAATTACGTCCTGATTGGCAAATCCGTGCAGCGGGCCAGCCAAACCTGTCATGGCAGCGGCATAAGCATAATATGGATTGCTCAAAGCAGATCCCACAAGGTGTGCCGTATGTGCTGAAACATTTCCTCCTTCGTGATCGGCATGAATAACCATATAGAGCCTGAACAAACGGCGAATGTCTTCCGAATCCTGTCCCATCATGTGTGCCAGGTTTCCTGCCCAGTCGAGCCTTGGATTTGGTTCAATGTGTTCGTCGTTATAAAAATTACGCCGGTATATGTATGCTGCGATGTGCGGCAAACGGGCTATTAAATTCATTACATCTTCGTAAGTAGAGTCCCAGAAATATTTTTTGTTTACTCCGGCACGATAAGCTTTTTGAAAAATTGATTCAGTAGCCATGGATAAAATAGCAGCGCTAAACTGTGTCATCGGACGCGAATTTTTAGGCATGGCGTCAATTACATCAAAAACGTGTTGCGGCACATGGGCGCGTGTGGCAAAGTCTTTCGACAAATTTGTAACGTCGTCACGGCTGGGAATTTCACCAATCAGCATGAGATAGAACAGGCCTTCGGGAAGTGGTTCCCCATCGGCTGAAAGTTTCGGAAGTTTTTCACGAAGTTCAGGAATTGAATATCCTTTAAACCGAATGCCTTCATTGGGATCCAGTTTTGAGGTGTCTGTAACCAGTAACGGTATACCTTTCATTCCTGAAAGAACCTGGTCCAGTGTCACCTCCGCAATTACTTTGCTGCCATGTTCCTTTTTAATACGCTGAAACTCTTTCGAGCACTTGCTTGCTTTTTGAAAAAAACGGTACTTAATGTATTCCATACTCTGTTATTTTTTTGATTTTTATTAATTCCCTCTTAATGAATGTTTTTTATTATTTCGTCTGCAAAAGCAGAGGTTGAAAGTAATTTAGCGCCTTCCATTTGTGCATAAAGGTCAGAAGTTACTTTACGTCTGGCAAATACATGCTCCATTGCATCGTAAACATGTTCAGCAGCTTCATACCATCCAAGGTATTCAAGCATCATCACCCCGGAAAGGATGAGTGAGCTGGGATTTGCTTTTCCGGAACCTGCAATATCAGGAGCGGTTCCGTGTGTCGCTTCAAAAATGGCGTATCCGTTTAAATAATTGATATTGGCTCCAGGTGAAATTCCAATTCCGCCAACCATTGCAGCCAACTGGTCAGAGATGTAATCACCGTTCAAATTCATGGTCGCAATTACCGAATGGTTATAGGGTTTAAGTAATGATTCCTGTAAAAATGCATCGGTAATTACATCTTTGATAATAACCTTGCCTGCTTTTTGTGCTTCTTCCAATGCGTTTTCAGCATCAAGCTGTCCTTTTTCATCTTTAATTTTTTCGAACTTCCGCCATGTAAATGTCTGTTCATCAAATTCTTTTTCAGCCAAATCATACCCCCAGATTTTGAATGCCCCTTCGGTAAATTTCATGATATTCCCTTTATGCACCAGAGTTACCGAAGGCAACTGACGATGAATGGCATATTGAATGGCAGCCCTGATTAACCGCTCGGAACCTTCTTTTGAAACAGGTTTTATTCCAAATGATGACGATTCAGGAAACCGGATTTTGTCAACTTTCAACTCCTTCACCAAAAAATCAAGCAGTTTTTTTGCATCCACATCACCGGTCATATATTCAATTCCGGCATAAATATCCTCGGTATTTTCGCGGAATATATGCATGTCAACCAGTGATGGATAGCGGATTGGAGAGGGGACTCCTTTAAACCAGCGCACAGGTCGCAGGCAAACAAACAGATCAAGTGTTTGACGAAGCGCAACATTCAGCGATCGGATTCCTTCACCTACAGGGGTTTGAAGCGGTCCTTTAATTCCAACAAGGTATTCCCTGAAAGCTTCAAGCGTATCTTCAGGCAGGTAATTTCCTGTTTTTCGAAATGCTTTTTCACCTGCCAGTACCTCCTTCCATTTTATTTTTCGTTTTCCTGAATAGGCTTTTTCAATCGCAGCGTTAATAACTTTTTGCGAAGGAAGGGTAATATCTTTTCCTATCCCGTCTCCTTCAATATATGGGATAACTGGCTGGTCGGGGACTTTTAGTACTCCATTTATTATTTTTATTTTATTCATTTCATACTCCCAGTTTTTTTTGCAGGTTTTCATCCAACGCTTCCAAAAACCCCTGAGTAGTTAGATAGTGTTCTTCTTTCAGGTTTTTTCCGTGGACAATAAGCGCCAGGTCTTTTGTCATTTTTCCTGATTCTACGGTTTCAATGCATACTTGTTCCAGTGCATTGGCAAAGGTTACCAATTCCTTATTTTCGTCCAGTTTCCCTCTGAATTCAAGTCCACGGGTCCATGCAAATATTGAAGCAATTGGATTGGTTGAAGTTGGGTTTCCCTGCTGGTGTTGTCTGAAGTGCCGGGTAACAGTTCCGTGAGCAGCCTCAGCTTCCATGGTTTTTCCATCGGGCGTTACCAGTGTTGAGGTCATGAGTCCAAGCGAGCCAAATCCCTGTGCAACAGTATCGCTCTGAACATCGCCATCGTAGTTTTTACAAGCCCAGACAAATCCTCCGTCCCATTTCAGGGCAGCGGCCACCATGTCGTCAATCAAACGGTGCTCGTAAGTGATTCCAATTTCTTCAAATTGTTCTTTGTATTCGTTCTCGAAAACTTCCTGGAAAATGTCTTTAAAACGGCCATCGTATTTTTTAAGGATGGTGTTTTTAGTTGACATGTAAAGCGGCCATTTTTTCAGGATTGCCTGATTCATACACGAGCGGGCAAAACCATAAATAGACTCATCAGTATTGTACATGGCCATAGCTACTCCATCGCCTTCAAAATGATACACTTCATGCGAAATGGGTTCGCTTCCGTCATCGGGAGTAAAAGTGATGGTGAGTTTCCCTTTTCCTTTGGTTACAAAATCGGTGGCCCGGTACTGGTCGCCAAATGCATGACGGCCGATGCAAATAGGTTGTTTCCAGCCAGGTACCAGGCGAGGAATATTTTTAATAAGAATGGGTTCGCGGAAAACAGTACCTCCAATGATATTGCGAATAGTTCCATTGGGCGACTTCCACATGTGTTTTAATCCGAACTCTTCCACCCGAACTTCGTCTGGTGTAATAGTAGCACATTTTACACCTACTCCGTATTTTTGAATAGCATGAGCTGCGTCAATTGTAATTTGATCATCCGTTGCATCGCGACTTTCCATGCCAAGGTCGTAATATTTCAACTCAATGTCAAGATAAGGAAGAATTAGTTTTTCCTTAATAAAATTCCAGATTACCCGTGTCATTTCATCTCCGTCGAGTTCTACTACGGGATTTTGAACTTTGATTTTTTGCATGTAAACTATATTTAATTTTGTTTTCTAATCAGATTCAATGCCGAGCCGGCTTTAAACCACTTTATTTGTTGGTCATTGTAAGTGTGGTTCAATTTAATCATGTCTTTCGACCCATCGGAATGAATAACTTCAAGGGTTAACTGCTTACCTGTCTCAAAAGCATCCAGATCAACAAAATTGAATGTGTCATCTTCCTGAATAAGGTCATAATCATTCTCATTATCGAAAGTTAACCCGAGCATTCCCTGTTTTTTTAGGTTGGTTTCATGAATTCGGGCAAAAGACTTAACAATCACAGCAATTACTCCAAGGTGACGCGGTTCCATGGCCGCATGTTCGCGTGACGAACCCTCGCCGTAGTTGTGGTCGCCAACAATTACCGTAGGAATATTTTTGGCCTTGTAGGCACGCTGCACTTTAGGCACTTCATTGTATTCTCCGGTTAGCTGGTTTTTTACTTTGTTCGATTCATTGTTAAATGCATTGATGGCGCCTATTAACAGGTTATTGGAAATATTATCGAGGTGACCACGGAAACGTAACCACGGACCTGCCATGGAAATATGATCGGTTGTGCATTTACCCAAAGCTTTTATCAGGAGTTTTGCTCCTGAAATGTTTTTACCGTCCCATGGTTCAAAAGGTTCAAGCAACTGTAAACGATTTGAATCCGGATCGACCACAACATTAACTTTTGAGCCGTCTTTTGCCGGAGCCTGATAACCGGGGTCTTTTACATCGAATCCTTTTACCGGCAGTTCGTAACCTGTTGGCGGTTCAAGTTTAATATTTTCTCCTTTTTCGTTGGTTAGCGTATCGTTAACCGGGTCGAAATCAAGCCTGCCCGAAATGGCCAGGGCTGTTACCAGTTCAGGAGAAGTAACAAATGCATGGGTATTCGGGTTGCCATCGTTTCGTTTCGAGAAATTCCGGTTGAAGGAATGTACAATGGTGTTTTTTTCGTTTTTGTCTGCACCGGGACGAGCCCACTGTCCAATACAAGGACCACAGGCATTGGCAAATACTTTACCACCCATTTGTTCAAAAATGTCAATGTATCCGTCGCGTTCAATGGTATAACGAACCTGTTCGGAACCCGGTGTAATGGTGAACTCAGATTTGGCTTTTAGTCCTTTGTCAACAGCTTGTTTGGCAATGGAAGCAGCCCGCGAAATATCTTCGTAGGAAGAGTTGGTGCAACTTCCAATTAAACCTACTGAAACATCAAGCGGCCACCCATTTTTTTCTGCTGTTTCTTTCATTTTTGAAACCGGTGTTGCTAAATCGGGTGTGAAAGGCCCGTTAATGTGTGGCTCCAGTTCAGATAGATTAATTTCGATCAACTGGTCGTAATATTTTTCAGGATTTTCATAAACTTCCGGGTCGGGTGAAAGAACATCTTTCAAATCTTTGGCCATTTCAGCAACTTCTGATCTGCCGGTAGCCTGCAGGTAGCGTTCCATACTTTCATCGTAAGCAAACAGGCTGGTTGTTGCACCAACTTCGGCGCCCATATTGCAGATGGTTCCTTTCCCGGTTGCAGAAATAGATTCGGCACCTTCTCCAAAATATTCAATGATAGCTCCGGTTCCGCCTTTAACGGTAAGAATTCCTGCTACTTTAAGAATAATATCTTTTGGGGCAGTCCATCCGTTCAATTTTCCTGTGAGTTTTACACCAATAAGTTTTGGCATTTTCAGTTCCCAGGCCATTCCTGCCATAACATCCACAGCATCAGCACCACCCACTCCAATGGCAACCATACCGAGGCCGCCGGCATTGGGCGTGTGCGAGTCGGTTCCAATCATCATTCCACCGGGAAAAGCATAATTTTCCAAAACTACCTGGTGAATGATTCCGGCGCCGGGTTTCCAAAACCCAATTCCATATTTGTTGGAAACCGATTCCAGAAAATTGAAAACTTCTTTGTTGGCATTAAATGAAACACTCAGGTCTGTTTTTCCATCAACCTGTGCCTGGATCAAATGGTCGCAATGCACTGTTGAAGGCACAGCCGTGGTTTCTTTTCCTGAATTCATAAACTGTAATAATGCCATTTGCGCTGTTGCATCCTGCATGGCAACGCGGTCGGGAGCAAAATCAACGTAATCTTTTCCACGCCCAAAAACTTCCAGTGTCTGATTTTCAAAAAGATGGGAATAGAGGATTTTTTCAGCATAAGTAAGCGGGCGATTCAGTTTCTCCCTTGCTTGCTTTACCCTTTTAGGCAAAAGCTCATAAACTTTTTTGATTAAGTCTGCGTCAAACATGTTTATATATTTTTATAGATGTTATTTTCCATCTAAATTACCACAAAAACTAACAACAATAATCGGTAAAAGTTCCTGATTATTAATACGATTTTTTTTGCGGTCTCAAATATAGAAAAAAAATGACAGAAGTCAGTTTTTTATGAAATACGTAATTGTATGAAAAAGTAAATTGGGAAGGGAAAAATTTAAATGCAATTCAGATTCATATTTGATGGTATTCCCAATACATTTTTTGGAAAAATTATGAAGGAAAACATCAAAAACAAAAACCATTGATTTTAGAGAGAAAAGGCACAGATAAAATACCGGTTGTTATGAATAAAAAATTGCCACATTAAGCCAAATCGTAAAAGTTTTAGACTCATGACGTTTAAATTTTTATCAAGTATTCATTTTTAAATGGTGCTTTACGAACCCAACAATTTCATTCATCGCTTCTGTTGTTTCACGAAACATGGGCGCCAGCAACGGATAACAGTGAACCATTCCTTTTCCTGCCCTGAAAATGACATCAACACCCGCATCTTTTGCTTTTAGGGAAAACTGTTCTCCGTCATCAAATAATTCGTCGGCTACACCCGAATTAATAAAAAGTGGCGGCAGCCCATTTAAATTGCCAAATAACGGCGAAATCAGTGGATTATCAGCAGGGGTTTGGCCAGCATAATGTTTGCTGAAAACAAACCACGAATTCAGCGGTGCGGGGGAAAATTTGTTTTTTGTTTTGTAGGTATTGCCTGAACAGGTTAAATCTGTCCAGGGCGAAATAGCCACGCCAGCAACTGGCAGTGGAATGTTCTTTTCTTTCAATGCAAGCAAAGTTGCCAGTGTTAATCCGCCGCCAGCCGATTCGCCTGCTATCAGAATATTTTCAGGTTGATATCCCGATGCCAGCAACCACTTGTATATTTTCACAGAATCGTCCAGCGATGCCGGGAATGGATTTTCGGGCGCCAACCGGTATTCAAAAATGAGGTTTGTTACACCGGTAAATTGTGCAAATTTCGAAACAAATCCCCGGTGGTCGCTGCATGAGCCCGAAACATAGCCGCCGCCGTGAACATATAAAATCAGTTTTTCAGGATTTGCACCTGCCGGAATTAACCATTCTGATTTAATTCCCTCTATGTTTTGCTCCTTGAGTTGAATGTTCTTTGGGATTTTTGCATACCTGGCGGCTCCTTTTTCGCAATCTTCCCTGAATTTTTCAATGGAAGTATCCATTGTGAACGTTTCCTTTTTCAGTTTTCCGCGAAGTAAATGGCTGTTTCGCAACATCAAATTGAAAATTTGG
>JAZBNQ010000005.1:0-4147 GCA_036350775.1 Mariniphaga sp. | reverse complement strand
GAGTACGGATTCATTTTCAAACCGTTACAAACTGCGCAATATTGCGGTTTATCTCAATGCGGTTAACCAGCGATCGCATAATTTTGCTGTACAATTCATCTTTAAGAACAATGTCTTCAATACCGGCATCAATGTTCGGATTATCGTTGATTTCAATCACGTAAACTTCGTTGTTCAGCATTTTCAGGTCAACGCCGTAAAGTCCGTCACCAATAAGAGAGGCAGCTTTTACCGCCGTTTTTATTACCGCAGCCGGTACATCTTCAAGCGGAACGGTTTCAACGTTGCCCCAGTTGTTTTTTGAGTCGCTTTTCCAGTCATAAATCTGCCAATGGTCTTTGGCCATATAATATTTGCAGGCATAAAGTGGTGCCTGATCGAGCACACCAATGCGCCAGTCGAATTCCGAAGGCATAAATTCCTGCACAATCACCAGGTCCGATATTTTGAAGAGTTTTTTTAGAGAAACATCCAGTTCTTCCGGGGTGTTCACTTTTTCAACGCCCAGCGAAAACGCGCTGTCGGGTTGTTTGAGCACCAGCGGAAAAGTCAGGTGTGCTGTTTGCAGTTTGCGGTAGGTGGATTTGGAAAGCACCACAGTGCCCGGCGTTTTAATTTTATTCTGTTTTAGTCGTTCGTCCTGGAATATTTTGTTTGAACAACGCAAAATCGACCATGGGTCGTCAATTACTACCAGTCCTTCAGCATAAGCCGTTCTTGAAAAATGGTAGGTGTGGTCGTTTACATTGGTGGTTTCACGAATAAATAGGGCATCGAATTCTGATAACTGGCTTAAATCCTCTTTGGTAATAAATTCAGTATAAAATCCTTCCTTTTCGGCCGCTTTTTTGAAATTTTGCAAAGCATCGGGACACGATGGCGGGTTTTTTTCTTCTGGATTTACCAAAATCGCCAAATCGTATTTGTAATTTTTAAAGCGTGGCCGGGTAAACCTTTTTTTTGAGAAATAATCGCGGGCAAATTCCTGGATTTTTTCCAGGTGGTCGGGGTTTACTTTTTTCAAACTGAGCGGAGTAACTTTCTGAATTAGCCACTTTTCGGTTTTTACAAAATCAATTTGCAGAAGGGGCGCTTCAAACATGTGGTAGAGCTTTTGTGCCAGTTGTCTATATTTAGGATTCACTGATTTTCCAAAATATACGAAAATGCTCACTTTGGTTCCTTCAACCTGTTTTAATGTTTTCTGGATATCATCATCGATGTAACCCGAAAGCGATCGCACCAGCGACTGCCGGCTAAAATCGCGCAGCGTAGTTACGTTGGGAATAACGCGGTGATCGCGCGCTGAAGCCAGCAACGAAACGTAGTAACCCATTTTCTGGTACTGGTATGAATTGCTCAGGTTAAAAATACGCACATTTCTCAGCGATTGGAATTCAGGGCTGGTAATATACATTCGGGATGAAACTACTTTTACCCCTTCAATTTGCAGGTTCCAGTTTTTCGGATTCCTTACAATGATAATGTTCGAAATATTTTGTTTTTCAATGTTTTCTTCCAATTGTAAAACCATACGCAAACCATGCTCTCCTTTCATATAATAGTCAGGTAATTCTTCTTTGGTTGTAAACCCGGCATTTTGATAAAACTGAACCAAATGTTGCTCAAGTTTTCGAACTTCAAGTGAAATGCGGCTGATTTTTCGTGAGCGGGCAAGATTAATAGCATATTCCAGCATTTGTTTTCCAATTCCCTGTCCCTGAAAAACAGGCAATACAGCAATGGAAAAAATACGAAGTGTTTTGGAATAAAGATAAAATGTGGCGGATCCAACTGTTTTTTTTTCTTTGCCGTTCAGGAGTTCTGCAATTATTACTCTTTGCAGGGGGCTTGTTATGCCATAACGGATAGCCCGGCGGGTGCTCTGCTGAAATTTTGGGAAGCAACTTTTTTCCAGTGCTTCAAGAAAGTCTAAATCGTTTAATTCTGATTCTCTGATATTTGTCTTCATTTTTAACCTTGGGAAAAACGAATCAAATGTAAGACATTTTTAGTTTAAATGTTCATATAAAAAAAAATGGCAACCTGAAATTTTAAAAATTTCGAATTGCCAATTCTTTAAAAAAAAATGGAAAGTTTATTCACCGCCTCCACCAATATTTTTGCTGCGCTCAATAGATTGAAGCGCCAGGTAATTGTCTCCAAACTTTTTCAGGTTGGCAATTTCATCGTCGTACTGATCGAAATGACGTTCTTCGTCGTCAACCAACGATTCAAACAGTTTTTTCGAAGCCGAATCGTTATTTTGTGAACATTCGTTTGCCCATTTATTATAATCATTGGCGCTCGATTCTTCCATTTTTATGGCCAAATCAAGCATTTCGCGCACGTCGTGAATTTTTTCCACGTCTTTTGAAGCTTTCATTTCTGCATCGCCGCCCAAAAACAAAATCCGCTCTGCCAAACGTTCAATATGCATCATTTCCTCAATGGCTGTTTTTCTGAACAGATTGGCCAGCAAATCGTAACCCTGGTCGTCGCAATGAAAATGGAAATACATGTATTGGTGAACTGCAGTGAGTTCGTCGGCAATAGCCGCGTTTAATAATTCAATGCTTTTTTCTTTCATTTTTTGTTGAATTTTAGTTTTGAAGTAAAAGTAACAAAAACATTATCGCTTAAAAAATCTGAAATGATATTTTCCAACAATTTTAATTTTAAATCATTTTCGAAGTTGTTCTGTTTTAAAAAAAAAATTCTGAAGTTTATTCCAGGTCATATTCCGATAAAAGAATTTTCCAATCCATTCCTTCTGTATATTTTAAAACTGAAATGGAAATTTTTTTTTCTAATTCATCTGGCAAGTCCCGTTTTAATCCGAAACCATAAAACTGTGGATTGTACTTTACATTAACCAATCGGAATGCTGAAAGTGAATCGTTTTTAATAATGTTTTGGAGGTTGGGCCGGTCGTAGGCAATGGCCTCAATTTCTTTATTATTTAAAGCCTCAATGAGCTGGTCCATGGTCGAATAGGTTTTTTTATGCGGGAAAAAATTATCCCGCAGCCACCTGTCTGTTCCCGATTTTTCAATAGTTCCCAGTTGAGTTTCTTTGTAATCCTGAATATCATATTTTGATGAACCAATTTGATTGACTGTGAGAGATGAAGCGATACTTGCAGTAAATCCTGAAATAATAATAATTGCTGTGAACATCCAGATCAATGCAATAATGCGGCCACCAACTGTTTTGGGTGATTTATCTCCATAACCAACGGTAGTCATGGTTACTGCCGACCACCAGAATCCATTCCAAAGGCCTTTCAGTCCATCGCCAAATTCCTCTTTGTTGTGTTTTCGTTCGAAATACCATTCCAAAAAACCAAAAACAAGAATAACAAACGCCAGTGCTCCCATGGCTCTGAAAAAGTTAACCGACAGGAAAGAGTCGATAAATTCAAGCGCTCTTTCGCTTCCCGAAATATTTTCAGTTAAAATGGCCGAATGTGCAATATGGTAGGGTGGGGTAAAGTCCATTTTTTCGTGCCGCTCGCTGGTAATTGTAAGGGGAGAAGCACTAACATCAACGCTGCCTGAGGCAAGTCCCTGCAATAAACTATCGAGTGTCATTTCCATCAGTTTATAGGGTAAATTGTGTTCTTCCGCAATTTTCTGCCACAACCAGTATGACGGGCCGTGAATAATCCCATTTTCTTTAATTAGAAACGGCGGAGAAGGGTTGTAACCCACAATCAGTGTATCCGTTGGTTGAGCATGTCCGGCTAATGTAAAAAATGTAATAGTAATAATTAAAACTATACGATTCATGCCATGTAACTTTTGGTATTTTTAGTTCTCTTCTTTCGGCAATTCACATTATTCCTTTTTACATTGAAATACAAATTCCTTTTGCGCTTTTCTGGATTTATGTTGTTCCTGGCGTTTTTTATCTTCTTCCGAAAATGTTTTTTCATCTGCCGGAAACCCAACAGCAATCATCGTTACAGGTTCAAAGTTTCTTTTGTCAAGTTGTAGTAGTTCACTGGCTTTTTCCTTGTTGAAACCACCCATTTGGTGGGCCTGCAAACCCATTTCTGCAGCCTGAATGGCGATGGAAATATTCGCGGCGCCCAAGTCATGTAATGCTTTTCCGTTTGGCAGGTTTTTAAAATCGAAGTTTTTTT
>JAZBNQ010000004.1:0-2402 GCA_036350775.1 Mariniphaga sp. | reverse complement strand
TGGCACCGGCATGGGCGCCGGACTGATTTTGAACGGTCAGCTTTACGCCGGAACCAACGATTTGGGTGGCGAAGTGGGCCACATCCGGCTGGCCGAAACGGGCCCGGTGGGATTTGGGAAACCTGGTTCTTTTGAAGGTTTTTGTAGTGGCGGAGGAATTGCGCAGTTAGCCGAAAAAGTGGTTTCTGAAAAACTAAAAAAAGGAGAACAGGTTGATTTTGATTTTTGCCCCAATATAGAAGTCGCCGGCTCTTTAACCGCCAAAGATGTAGCACTGGCTGCAATCGGCGGTGACCCAACTGCTGCCGAGATTATCCGGATTTCCGGAGAATACCTGGGGCGTGGACTCGCCATTTTGATTGATGTTTTGAATCCGGAATGTATTGTTATCGGTAGTATTTATGCGCGCAATGAAAAATTGTTTAAACCGCATGTTGACCGGATTTTAAAAGAGGAAGCCATACCTTCTGCCCTGGAAATTTGCCAGGTAAAACCTGCAGAACTGGGTGAATCCATTGGCGATTTTGCCGCTTTGTGTGTCGCCGTATATGAAGATCAGTTTTAAAATTAGAATATGGAAGAAATACTCAATCAGTTGATTTATCGCTATGCAAAACTCACACCCTTAAAAGTATCCATCAGAAATGCTGCGGAGTTGCTGATTGAAACTTACCGGAATGGGGGGAAGGTTTTGGTGTGCGGCAATGGCGGAAGCAGTGCTGATGCCGGCCACATTGTGGGCGAACTGATGAAAAGTTTTGAGGCGAAAAGACCACTGCAACCTGAAATTCAGCAAAAACTGAAAACACAGTTCGGGGAGCGGGGCAATCTGCTGGCAGAAAAACTTCAGCAGGGATTGCCGGCCATTTCCCTTTCGGAACATACCTCATTAATCACAGCCATTTCAAACGATTTGGGCGGCGATTTCATTTTTGCACAGCAGGTGGCAGGTTACGGAAATCCCGGCGATGTGCTTCTGGCTCTAAGTACTTCAGGAAATGCACAAAATGTGATGGATACCCTGATAATGGCAAAAGCAAAAGGATTAAAAACCATTGGGATGACCGGCGAAACCGGCGGAAAGATAAAAACGTTATGCGATGTGTTGATAAATGTTCCGGAAACAAGAACAGCTTTCGTACAGGAGTTGCATTTACCCGTTTACCATGCGCTTTGTATGATGGTTGAAAAAGAAATGTTTGGTTGATGAGGTCTGTTAACCTGACAACGTCCACCGGACTTGTCAGCGTTTATATAAAATAAAAAAAATAAAACCCAATATGAAAAAAGAACTTCTGCAAAAAATTATCAGCGAAATCAAATTGGCCAGAATTGCCGTGGTGGGCGACTTTTGCCTTGATGCCTATTGGTTTATCGATGAATCGAAAAGTGAAATCTCCATCGAAACCGGACAATTGACCCGGCCGGTGAAACAGCAGCGCTATTCGCTCGGCGGTGCAGGAAATGTTACCAATAACCTCACTGCCATGGGTGTAAAAGATGTGAGGGCATTTGGGGTAATTGGACCCGACCCGTTTGGTACCGAAATGGTGAAGGTGATGCAGGAAAACGGTATCAATCCGCAAAATCTGATTATCCAGGAAGAAAACTGGTCAACCCACGTATATACCAAGCCCTACATAGCTGATGTGGAGCAAAACCGCATCGACTTTGGCAATTTTAATGAACTTTCCAATGCCACGGCTGATCGGCTAATCAGCTTGCTGAAAAATGAAATTCCGCAGGTGGATGTGGTGATTATTAACCAGCAGGTGTTGTCAGGCATTCATACCGAATATTTCAGAAAACAATTGGTGAAGGTAATTCAACATTTCCCGGATAAAATATTTATTGCCGACAGCCGCAACTACAGCGAAGTTTACGATGGCGCTTACCGCAAAATGAACGACCGCGAAGCAGCCAACTTAATCGGGCTGAAAAAAGATGCCAACGATGTGGTTCTCTATTCCGAAGTGAGGGATGCAGCAGAACAGTTGTACAAAAAATTTGGCAAACCGTTGTTTATCACCCGTGGTGAGCGGGGTTCCGTAATTGTTGATGAAACCGGTGTAACCGACATTTACGGACTGATGATTATTTCGAAGGTGGACCCGGTGGGCGCCGGCGACAGTTACCTGGCGGGTGCAGCGGCTACACTGGCAGCAGGTTACACTATGCAAACTGCTGCTGAAACTGGTTCCTACGTTGCAGGAGTTACGGTACAAAAACTTTTTCAAACCGGAACAGCTACCCCTGAAGAAATCATTAAAATCGGTTCAGACCCCGATTTTGTTTACAGACCGGAACTTGCTGAAGACATCCGTCATGCCCTTTTTTGGAACAGTTCTGAAATTGAAATCGTTAACGAGTGGCCTGAAAAACTGCAAATCAGCCATGCCATT
>JAZBNQ010000003.1:0-3464 GCA_036350775.1 Mariniphaga sp. | reverse complement strand
GCTGCTGCCCGGAATTTACTGAGAGAACTTTGGAACCAGCGTTTTGAAAATCCTGAACCGGTTTATTCATCAGGCCAGGTTTTGTTGCAAAAAATTCTGTTGGAAAGAAGAATTGAACTTTGGGGTGAAGGGTTCAGAGGATTTGATCTGAAACGCTTAAAACTAGGTTTTGACCGGAATAATAGCAACCACAATGCCATTGTAACCCGCACCATGACACTTCCAGCAGAATCTGAAAAATTTGTTTACCAGATTCCTCAGGCTGAAATCGATGCCAATCCAAACATCGGTGAGGAAAACCAAAATCCGTAAAGGGGATTAATCAAAAAGATGATCGTCGGTAGCTGGTCCACAATCGCAATCTTCGTGCAATCCTTTTTCGTATTGCTGCAGCGCCCGCAAACTCATACCCATGGTAGAAAAGCCTCCATCGTTAAACAGGTTTTGCATGGTAACCCTGCGTGTTAAATCCGAAAACAGGGTGATGCAGTAATCGGCACAATCGTCGCCGGTTGCATTTCCCAAAGGCGACATGCGATCGGCGAAGTCGAGCAGGCGGTCGAACCCTTTTACCCCGCTGCCTGCGGTTGTAATGGTAGGCGATTGTGAAATGGTGTTAATTCGCACCCGGCGTTCTCTTCCGTAAATGTAACCAAAACTGCGTGCAATGGATTCCAGCAGCGCTTTGGCATCAGCCATGTCGTTGTAACCGTAAAAAGTACGCTGTGCAGCCACATACGAAAGCGCTACCACTGAACCCCATTCGTTCATCGCATCAAGTTTGCGGGCAGTTTGAAGCACTTTATGAAACGAAACCGCTGAAATATCCAGTGTTTTGTTTAGGTAGTTATAATCCAGGTCGCTGTAATGCCGCTCTTTCCTTACGTTGGGCGACATGCCGATAGAGTGAAGCACAAAGTCAATTTTTCCGCCCAGATGTTCCATCGATTGAATAAACAGATTTTTCAGGTCATCAACATTGGTGGCATCGGCGCCTATGGCAATGGTATTCAGTTTTTCTGCCAGTTTTTGGGTTTCTCCCATCCGCATGGCAACTGCTGTGTTGGTTAATGTTAACGTGGCGCCTTCTTCATGGGCGCGTTCTGCTACTTTCCATGCAATGGAATCAGGATTTAATGCTCCAAAAACAATTCCCCTTTTTCCTTTTAGTAAATTATAACTCATGGTATTTTTTTAAGAATTTTTGCGGTGCAAAGTTAAATTTAATTTAAACTCATTCCAAATAAGTTTTGTGTTTTAAAAAAACCCTTTATATTTGCTTCAAATAAAATCGGTTACAAAAATGAATTCATGCATTCAAAATAGTTCACAAAATGCTCTGGCCAATCCGGCTGGTTGTTGTGAATTCGTTATGCCGTCGGTTTTTATGTCTATGCGCTAGCCTTCTTTCGGTGGTTTCCCATTGACTGAAGGCATACAGGTTTTAGCGAACAAAAAATCAAAGTTTTACATTTATTTCTTTTTTATGTCGGATAAAGTTATTCGATTGGGTGGCAGTCATTCAGGTAATGCTGCATCCATTCAAAATTTGGTTTCGTATTCGGGAAAAAACAAGGGCAGAAAATTTATTGTAGTTTCAGCGGTACCTGAAATTTTACAATTAATCCGTCAAACTGTTTCTGAAGTATTTAGTACAAATGCCGGAGATGTTGCTAAAAAGTTAAGCTCGATTTATTCAAAATTGACAGATAAAAATCCGTCGGAAACTTACCTCGATCTGATCGATCAGTTGACCGGAATTTTTAGGGGAATTGGGTTGATTGGCGATTATTCGGTTGCATTGAAAGATCAGGTAATAAGTTTCAGTGAAAAATTAACCGCCGAAATATTCCTGGCGCAGTTTAAAAAATTTGCAGGTGAAGTTGAAATTTTATGGCCGGAACATTTGGATTTGAAAGTTACTCCGGATTTTGGCAATGCAACATTTATTTCAGTTAACAAAAAGAAACTGGATGGTTTGCAGCCTGAATTTTATTTGATTCCCGGTTCTTACGGAATGACCTCTGAAGGAAAAATTGCCCGGTCAGGAAAAACTGCTGCTGATTATACTGCGGCATTTTTAACCCGAGAAATGGGTTTGACCGTTTTGGAACTCTGGGGGCTCGATTTCGACTTCCTTCGGACAGATCCGGAAATTGTTTCCAGCCCGCCACGAATTCAACGGCTTACCTATTCCGAAGCCAGCGAACTGGCCTATTTCGATCATTATTCTTTTCATCCGCGAACTGTTGAGCCACTGGAAGCTGAACACATCCCCATTTATGTTGTTAATACAAATTCGGGAGAAGGAAAAATTGATACGGTAATCAATACGGAAACTTATGTGGAACCGCAAATTGTAAAAAGCGTGGCTTGCACGGACGACATTTCATTGCTTCGGCTAAATGGCCCGGGCGTTGGATTAAAACCCGGCATCCTTGCAAAAGTTACTTCGCGGTTAAATCAGGAAGGAATTAACATTAAATCGGTAATTACTTCCCAGATTTCCATCAATTTAATTCTGGAAAGAAAAACCGCGGGCCGGGCACTGGAGTTTATTCATCAACTGGGCTTTTCTGCTGTTCAGGATATTTCAGTTATCGACGATGTTTCGCTTGTGGCGGTTGTAGGTCACGGAATGCAACAAAGTTACGGAGTGTCGGCGAAAATTTTCGGGGCCGTTGCACAGCACAAAATTAATGTGGTACTCAGCGGTTCAGGAGCTTCTGATTTGGTAAGTTATCTGGTTGTAAAATCTTCTGACAAAGAAAAAAGCGTTCGCGAAATTTATAAAGCATTTTTTAACCCAAAAAAATAAGTAAAATGACAACGGAAAAATTAAAATTTGAAACCCTGCAACTTCATGCAGGACACCAACCTGACCAAACTACAAACTCAAGGGCAGTGCCAATTTATCAAACTTCATCATACGTTTTTAATGATGCGGAACATGCTGCAAATCTTTTTGCACTGAAAGAGTTTGGTAACATTTATACCCGGATAATGAATCCGACTACCGATGTTTTTGAGCAGCGCATAGCCGCACTTGAAGGTGGAGTTGCTGCACTTGCCGTGGCATCGGGTCATGCGGCACAGTTTTTAACCTTCAATACGTTGCTCGAATCCGGAGATAATTTTGTGACTTCGCCCTATTTGTATGGCGGTTCGCATAACCAGTTCAGGGTTTCGTTTAAACGGCTTGGAATCGATGCCCGGTTTGCTGAAGATTTAACCGTTGAGGCTTTTGAAAAACTGATTGATGAAAATACAAAAGCCCTTTATTACGAAACCATCGGAAACCCGGGTTATGTGGTTCCTGATTTTGAAGCTCTGGGTGCCCTGGCCAAAAAACATGACATTCCATTGATTGTAGACAATACCTTTGGCGCGGCCGGCTACCTTTTTCGTCCGATTGATTACGGAGCAAATATCGTGGTGGAATCGGCCACCAAATGGATTGGCGG
>JAZBNQ010000002.1:0-7883 GCA_036350775.1 Mariniphaga sp. | reverse complement strand
TTCCACTTTTCCAAAGTCGATTCCCGAACAATCGGGCGACCTTCCATAGACTGATGCCCCTGAATCAATGCCATTTCCTGATGGACACCGGTTTTGGTAATGTTAAGCCCGGAAGCGACAAACTGCCTGAATCCGCTTTCAACTTTTGCCAATGGCCACGCATTTACGCCTGTTATCAGTTCTTCCGGAATTCCTTTTATACGACCATAACCTATTGCGATACTGATGGTTTTTTCGGCCTGACCCGGCTGAACAAAAACCGGAATGTTCAGGTTTCCAAGCTGAATAATATCCCCATTTTGAATTTCCATTTGCCGGGCAACCAAAGGTGCAATCGAAGCATAATTGTCCCAGGCAATTCGGGTAACCGGGTCGGGAACTTCATGCAACCATGGATTTAACGGCCCGTGACCGGTTCCGATGTTGATGTTTTCAACCAGTTCTACTGTAAAACCCTCGGCCGGCTTTTCGGCATTTATTTTTAGCGCTGAATTTTGAATTTGGCTTTGATTGAAGGAAACTGAAACCGGAGCTACATCCAGCACCAGTTCACCTTTTTTCAGGGTTTCCACCCAAAAACGTTCGGTGTCGTTTTGTTCAGATTGTTTTGGAAAAAAATCGGTTGTCCATGTGTTTTTTATGTAGTCACGCCAATTGGTTTCCAAACCCATCCATGCCAAAAGTGATTCCTGCGCCTGGCGGGCATCGAAAAGTTTGTGAAGTGTGGGCTGCAAAACTGAAACGATTCCATTTTTATATTCTGCATCATCCCAACATTCGAGGTATCCGGGTGATGGCAGAACGTACTGGCACAGTTCAGTTGTTTCATCGGGCAATGCACTGATGGCAACTGAAAGCGATGCTTTTTCTATTGCTGCCTTGATTTTTTCTGATTCCGGATGATTGTAAATTGGATTTACATCCCAGATAATAATGGCTCCCGGATCTGAATTCAGCAATGCTTCCAGACTTTTTTCAGAACCCTGGAAATGGTTGTAAGTCCTTTCAAACAAGATGGTGTTACCAATGTTTCCAAGTAACTGGTTGATATTGTTTACAATAACCTGGTAGTCAGGGTTATTGTCACCACAAACTAATAGTGATTTTCCTTCGCTGCCGGCAAGATCTGAAATAACTTTATCCAGTTTTTGGGTAACTTCCTGCGGTGGTGTTGGTGCCTCCAAAGTTGATACTCCTTTTTGGGATGCCAACTGATTGTATATGTAGGCTAAAATGCGTCCGTAGTCGGCACGTTCAGCCCGAATGCGCATATCTGCATTGGAACCGGTAAGCGACATACCGGCTTCAACCTGGTAGTGTTTGTTCAGGTTGCCATCTCCGTTGAATAAATCACGCCGTTTGGCATATTGGCCGGAAAACTCGACCGGAGAAATCCAGGTTCCCAAAAAATCGCATCCAACTGAAACAATGCAATCTGCCTTTTCGAAATGATATTCAGGAATGGTATTGGTGCCAAAAACCCGTCTGTTGGCCTCGCGGTATCCATCCATGGGAATGGCGTCGTATTGATGCCATTGAGCATTAAATGTTTGAGCAAATTCGCTTATCAGTTTCTTTGTGGAAGGACTGATTATGGTCGGTGTCAGCAGCAAAACAGGTTTTCCTTCACTTGCCATTTGCCGTAATTGAGATACAATTTCGCTGTCGGCAGTTTCCCAGTCGCTAGCCTCTCCGTTTTTCTGCGGATGCTGGTACCGGTTGATGTTGTAAACATCGAGTACCGATGCCTGAACACGTCCACTGGTTCCGTTGGGTGTAATTACAGATTTTGGGTTGGGTTCCAGTTTAATGGGCCGGTTGTCGCGAACTTTTACCAGAACATTGCAAAATTCATTCTGATTGAAATACGAGGATGCATAATAAGCTGCTTTTCCCGGTGTTATTTCTTCAGGTTTAATAAAATAAGGAATTGCTTTTTCAACAGGTCGTTTACACGAGGCAATAAAAGCAGCTGAGGCTGTTCCCAGGCCGAGCACTTTCAAAAAATTTCTTCGTGATGTTGGACTAACCACCTCCTCACGGCCTTTTGGCATCCGTACATCTTTAATTGGCTCAAATTCTTCAAGAATATGCCAGTATTTGTTCTCTTCACTCATCAGTTAATATTTTGAACCGTGACAGTTTTTAATCATTTTATTTAGTAATGACATTTAGCACAATCATTGGCACCAATATCGGCGGCAACAATGGAATCTTTTTTACCGCTTGCCAGTTCTTTATGCAGTGCTTCAAATGTTTTATAATAATCGTTTTCAACAAAATCTACCTGGGTTTCACGATGGCACTCCAAACACCAACTCATGGAAAGGTCGTTAACCTGCTGCACTATATGCATTTGTTCTATTTCGCCATGGCATTGTGCACAATCGAGTTTTCCGGCGCCTACATGCTGGGCATGTGAAAAGAAAACATGGTCGGGAAGTTGGTGGATACGTACCCATTCCACAGAGCGTCCTTCTTCATGAGCCTGCACCAGTTTGTCGATTTCAAAACGTCCTGAGTGGGTTCCTTCGCGCACCACAATGTGACAGTTCATACATAATTCAGTGGAAGGAATGTTGGCTGTTTTAGATTCAGTTGCTGTGTGGTGACAATACATACAATCAATCTGATTATCGGTGGCATGTATTTTATGCGAAAATTTTATAGGCTGGTCGGGCTGATAACCTTCGCTTCTCCCCAGTTTAACTGCTTCTTCGTAAATCATACTGAGCTGGTAGCCAAATGCACCGATAAATATGAGCGCAGGAATAAATTTGTATTTAATTTTCTTTAATAAAATTAAATCGAGCAGCGCCCATGTTATCAGTATTCCCAAAAACAGGAACAAAAGCAGACGATTAATACTCGGTTTTTGCATGCCTGGTCCGGTAACTGCCAGATGGTTGAGGTAAACTTTTATGAGTTGAATGTCTTGATCACTAATGTCGAAATTTGCATGAGCTACAGACATTACTTTTCCTGATGGTTCCTTTATCACCTGGCGAAAAGATGTGGTGTCTCTTCCAGCGTATTTCAAAGCAATATCCATTGCTGACGGATTCCAGTTTAATGTATCCGGAGTATTAATGTAGTGGCACGAAACACAGGATTCATGTTTTCGTTCAAACGGCAGGAGTCCCATAAAAAATCGTTTTCCCCGGTTGATATCTTCTTTTGAATATCCCCCGGGAACAATTGTTTCAGATGCTTCGGCAATAGTTAATAATGGATGAAATAAGAAGAAAGAAAAAACAAAAATGAAAATAGTAAACCGGATTAAAAATTTACATCCGCCAACCTCGAAATATCTCTTCATTCTGATCAGTTTAGTATAATACAAATAAGCTTGTTTTTTTCGAATTAAGACCCAACAAAATTCAACTTTTAAGGCTCACAATATACAGAAAAATTTTTTGCTTTTTAATTTTTTTCCTGTTGTTCCAGGTTTTCTGTAAGCTTTCGTACCAGCTTCATGTTTACAAAAAACTCTTTGGCAATAACCCTAACAATTGTATATGTGGGAATTGCCAGAAACATGCCCAAAATACCTGCTAAACTTCCGGCTGCAATTATAACTAAAAATATTTCAAGCGGATGTGCCTTAACACTGCTCGAATAAATTAGTGGCTGAAATAACACATTATCAATAATCTGAACCGACAAAAAAACAATAGTCATTAAACCGAGAAGTGGCAGGGTATGGCTCATAAAGTCGGCATTAATATTTAATGCAGCCCCAATGGATAGTCCTAAAATGGCTCCCATCCATGGGCCCAGGTATGGAATTACATTGAACAATCCGCAAAAAAATCCGATGATTACTGCATGGTTGAAATTTAATCCGACCAATGTTAGTCCCACAGTGTCAAGTAGCATAACCATAAAAACTTCAAGTATAATACCAACAAAATAGCGTCTCAACAGGTATGAAATGGAGTCGAGGATATGTGAAACTTTTTCTTCCATTTCGGTCGGAACTATTAGCAAAATGCCTTCGCGAACCATACTTTTTTCTTTTAAAAAGAAGAAAGTGATAAATGAAACGGAAAAGAACCCGATGAAAAGTTCACCAATGGTTCCTGCAACAAAAGCAAATATATTTGGAAGTTGCGAAAAGTTGATTTTAGCCGTAAGCTGTTCAACTAAAATATCGTAAAAAGTTTTATTTTCAACTAAAAGTGGTTCATTCCCTGACAATTTCATCAGTTTCGACAATGGCTCTTCAATAGAATTTAAAAAAGCCTCGAAGTCAATTTCCGATAAGGTTTCCAACTCTTTTACAAGGAGTGGAATTATAAAACGAAAAAATGAAATAAATACAATCCAGATGGCAATGAGTGTAATAAAGGCCGCAATTCCATTTGAAATACTGAACTTCTTATATTTAATCATGGAAAGCCATCTGACCATAGGCCTGCCTATAAATGACAAAACCACAGAAATGATTACATACGTAACAATTGCACTAAAGTACCAAAGCAGGAATATCAGGAAAATTCCACCGGCTATAAGGAGAATATTTCGGGCCCAGCCTTTTAATTGTAACATTTTGTTGGTTTTGAACAAATATAAATGAAAACGCGGAATTTTTATACTTTTAAGCCATTGCAAAAAATGATAAAAAATCGGCTAAATACAGTTTCTTCTTTTCAACTTTTCCAAATGGTGAGGTACGGAACGTTAATCCTCACCGGAATTGTTTTTGCCAAATCAACACTTTCGCAATCGGCCATTGGCGAATTTGAAACTTTTGTGTTCCTGGCCGGGGCTGTAAGTTTTTTTTGGTTGAACGGACTCCTGAAAGCACTTTTACCCTTGTCGTCAGGGCAGAATGAATCCAATGCAGCTTTATTCAGTGCCTTTGTGCTGATTTCTGGTTTTAGTTTGCTTATTGGGGTTTTACTTTTTTTGGTAAATCCGCTTTTTTCAGATTTTTTACTAAAGGGTAAACAAGTTCCGGAGTTGAATTTACTTTTGCTATACATCGTGTTTGGTGTTCCGGCAAACCTTGTAGAATATATTTATCTGGTTAAGAAAAAAAACAGAGCCCTGTTAATTTATGCCGTAATTTCATTTTCTGTTCAGTTCCTTTTAGTTGTGTTGCCGGTAATTTTGGGGCAGACGGTTAGTTGGGCAATTCGCGGATTACTTGTTTCTGCTGTTTTAAGGTACATCTGGCTTTGGGGAATGTTTGTTTATTATGCTGAAATCAGATTCTCCAAATCGTTTGTAATAGAGCACCTCAAGCTGGGTATGCCTTTGGTTGCTGCAACACTGTTGAGTGGTTCAGCTCATTTTGTGGATGGTTTTATTGTCACCTCGCATTTCGATGAAAGTACCTTTGCGGTTTTCAGGTATGGCGCCCGGGAGTTGCCGCTGGCAACGCTTCTGGCCAATGCGTTAAGCAGCGCCATGCTGCCGGAATTCGGCATAAAAGAAAAACTGAGAGAAAACCTCGAAAAACTAAAAGTAAGTGTGGCGCGACTTATGCACTTTCTTTTTCCGCTGACAGCCGTTTTATTGCTGGTTTCAAAACCGTTATTCCCGATAATTTTCAACCCGGATTTTGCCGAAAGTGCAACCGTGTTTAACATTTATCTTTTGCTTGTAATAAGTAGGTTGTTGATGCCGCAAACCATATTGAACGGGCTCAGGCAAACCCGGCAAATTATGGTTGCTGCTTTTTTTGAATTGCTGTTAAATGTTTCATTAAGTCTTCTGTTTGTGCAATACTGGGGCATTGCCGGAATTGCGATTGCAACGTTTATCGCATATTTGTTCGAAAAAATTTACCTGGCAACTATTGTCAGGCGCAACCTGAATATTCGTTTGTCGGAATACCATCCGGTAAAGTATTACCTGTATTATTCGCTGGGAATAATTGCAATCTTTATTTTTGCAGAAAGTATTTTTCCATAGCAGGTTAAACTTTCAATTTTTTTTGAATGAATTTTATATTGGATAATCCGGAAACGGAAAAAAATTTTCAGAATTTACTGCGGCAAATTAAGCTGAGAAAAAATGGCGAAATTTCCACTTCGATGAAACGGCAGGGAATAGAATATAAATTGAACTGGGGTGTTTCGGTGGTGGAATTGCGCGAACTTGCAAAGGAAATAAAGCCGGATCATTTACTGGCCCTGAAACTTTGGAACAAGCAGTGGCGCGAAACCATGATTCTTGCTACCCTGCTCGATGAACCTGAAAAGGTGACCGAGGAGCAGATGGATTTCTGGACAAAAAGTTTCGAAAACCGCGAGATTGCCGAACAGGCTTCGGCCAACCTTTGGGTAAAAACCAAATTTGCATTTATAAAAGCGATTGAATGGAGCCGCGGCAAAAAACACCTGGTGCGTTTTACCGGAATTCACCTGATGGGTCGTTTAGCATTAACCCAAAAAAATGCCATTGACGAAATGTTTGAACCATTTTTTGAAGAACTGGCAGTGGTGGGGAAAGACCCGCGACTTAATGCCGTTATTTACCGTGCTGTTATTGCCCTGGGAACACGTTCGAAAATGCTGAATGAAATGGCCGTTGAACTGGCAAGAACACTTCAACTGGCAGAACAGGAAGATACAGTAAAACTGGGCGAAACGCTTCTTGATGAGCTGACTGCTGATTATATTTCATTTAAAAAATAAACGATGTTCCGAAAAATCTTTCAATACTTTTTACAGGGAATTTTACTGGTGGCGCCCGTTGTAATTGTCCTGTATATTCTTTATTCCCTGTTTGTTTCAGTTGACGGCTGGCTGAACAGCAAAATCTCACCTTTAATCGGATTCAATATTCCCGGACTCGGTATTTTAATTCTGTTTATTTCCCTAACGCTATTAGGTTTTATCGGCCAAACGGCTCTTTTAAAACCGTTAAAAAATATTGCTGGCAAATTTATCAAACGGATTCCGGTTTTGAATTTACTCTATTCTTCCATTAACGATCTTTTTTCGGCGTTTGTGGGAAAAGAGAAAAAGTTTAATGTGCCGGTTAAAGTGCTATTCAATGCCGAAAACAACCTTTGGAAATTGGGTTTTGTAACCAAGGAAACAATGAAAGTGATTGATAACGAAGAGTTGGCAGCCGTTTATTTTCCTCATTCTTACAACTTTTCAGGCGAATTGTATTTAGTTCCGAATAACCGGATTCATTACCTGAAACTTTCGCCAACTGAAGTGATGAAATTTATTGTTTCAGGCGGAGTTACACGGTTTGAAAATTTGGAAATCGATAAGTTGGACAAGGAATAAAAAATAAATGCTGAATAAAAAACTTACATCTTTTGATGCTGTTATTTTTGATATGGATGGCGTGCTGGTGAATTCCGAACCGTTTTATATAGAGGTGGAACAAACCAATTTCCGACAGTTGGGACTTGAAATTTCTGAAAAAGAACACCAAACTTACCAGGGCACTGCCACCGACCGCATGTGGCATTTGATAAAAGAACGCCACGGCATTGAACACCCGGTGGATGAACTGGTGAAAATGACCAACAGCCTGGTGACGCCCTATTTCAAATCGCTCGAAAAAATGGATTCAATGCCTGGCGTTGAAAAACTGATTCTAAATCTGAAAGGAAAAGGAATTCCGCTGGCCCTGGCTTCTTCATCTTATGTAGATGTAATTGAAATTATTTTGCAGAAAACCGGCCTGAAAAAATATTTTGATGTGGTGGTTAGCAGTCAGATGGCCGGTGCCAGCAAACCCGAACCAGATATTTTTCTGCTGGCTGCTCAAAAACTCGGTGCTCAACCTGAAAAATGTGTGGTGATTGAAGATTCCACCAACGGAATTGCGGCAGCAAAAAGGGCCGGTATGTATTGCATCGCTTTTGCCGGGCCGGGCTCCGAACTACAGGACCAAACCCAGGCAGATTT
>JAZBNQ010000001.1:0-6062 GCA_036350775.1 Mariniphaga sp. | reverse complement strand
CCATTTCTCTACAGGCGCCACCAGGAGATATTTGAAATGGGTGATCCGCTTTTGGAACCGGAATACAGTTGGAATGCCGACCTGACTTACAACCGTTTACTGGGAAAAAATAATATGAGTTTGACCGGATTTGTGCGATCGGCTTCCAATGCAATATACCGTGTTAATCGCCTGGATTATGATTTGGCCAATACAGGAGGAGTGTTGTTGCGAAGCTTCACCAATGCTGGAAATCATTTGGCAGTGGGTGGTGAAATGGGTTTCAATTTTGATATTCTCAGTAAAGTGAAACTTTTTATGGGCGGTTCGCTTTATCAGTTTTCTGTAGAATCAAACGAAACCTTGTTTGGTGACCAAAGCAAAAGCAGCAGCCTGAATTGGGATGCGAAAACCAACCTGACCTGGAACATCAGCAAGTCTCTGAAATTCAACGCCGATTATTCCTACAAGTCGCAATCTGTAACTCCACAGGGCGAAGATCTGGAATTTCAGATGATGAATGTTGCGCTTAATTTTTCTCCCGGAAAATTGCAGGGGTGGAGTTTTTATGCCAAAATGCTTGATGTAATCGGTACCAACCAGTCCGGAGGATTTACCGGTGCTACCGAAGGAAACAGGAATGTTTTCAGGCGCGATTGGGTTTACGATTACGAAGGACAAATTTTGGAAATTGGGGCATCCTACACATTTAATCCGCGTAAAGAAAAGGCAAAGCAGCAATTAATTGGGAACGAGTATTTTTAGCACAATCAACCTTGTTTAAAGGTTAAACTTTTTCTAAACAACAACTCTATTGTAAAATCATTTTACATTCAGATGTTCAATCCCTATTTTTGCTGAAAATTCAATTATGACATTTAAAGAACGATGGAATAACTTTCCGTTTAAACCAGAAAAAATACCATTTTTTTATGGCTGGGTCATATTGATAGCTTCAACGCTGGGTGTTCTGGCCAGCGCACCCGGGCAAACTATGGGTGTTTCCACTTTTACCGATTATTTAATTGAGCACATTCATATCAGTCGAAACCAGATTAGCAGCGCCTACATGATTGGCACAATCGGAAGTTCGTTCCTGCTTACCTGGGCCGGAAAACAATACGATAAATTTGGCGCCCGCTGGACTACCCTTGCAGCAACACTTTTACTTGCTTTTGTGCTGCTGTTGTTAAGCCAGGCCGACCATGTTATAAGTTTGTTTGTGAAGGATATTGAATCGGTTGTTTATAACAGTTTTGCCATTGCTGTTATGGTTTTCCTGTTTTTTTTGCTTCGTTTTTCCGGGCAGGGCGTTTTAACCATGGTTTCGCGAAATATGTTAATGAAATGGTTTATTGCCAAACGTGGTTTTGTGAACGGAATTGCATCGGTACTAATTACCCTTGGTTTTTCTATTGCGCCGCTCACTTTCGATTGGTTAATTCAGGGAACCTCGTGGCGATACGCCTGGATTATAATGGCTGCGGGAATTGGTGTGGTATTCCTGCTGTTTGCCTTTCTGTTTTTTCGCGATAATCCGGAAGATTTGGGCATGGTACCCGATGGCGAAAAACACCGGCACCGTGAACATAATGTAACCATAAAACCGTTTAAGCAGTTTACTCTTTCCGAAGCGCGAAAAACATTGCCCTTTTGGCTTTACTCACTTCCACTGGCATTTTACGCCCTTTATATCACAGGTTTTTCGTTCCACCTCATTTCTATTTTCGATCAGGCAAGTCTCGATCGTGAAAAGGCGCTGGCCATTTTTATTCCCGTTTCATTTGCATCGGTTGGTATTTCATTTTTCGGTGGCTGGATTAGCGACCGAATAAAGCTGAAGTATTTGTTGTACGTTTTTCTTGCAGGTGAATTTATTGCACTTTTTTCCCTGGCAAAAATGAACGACGGAATTTATTATTACGGATTTATTCTGGGGCACGGCATGGCCAACGGATTATACAATGTGTTGATGACGGTTACCTGGCCGCGGTTTTACGGCAGGCAAAACCTGGGGCGGATTTCCGGCTTCGTTATGGCGCTCATTGTATTTTTCAGTGCCATTGGTCCGGTACTTTTTAGTTTCTCTTTAACCCGGCTGGGAGGTTACAGTTTTGCCAGTTTTGGCCTGGCATTTTGTATTTTTGTTTTGCTCATTTTAAGTTACAAGGGAAATAATCCGCAGGATAAATTCGAATTTGAAGAATCAATTGATTAGTTTTGAACCATCATCAAATTGAAAAGTCCATTTTGTCCAAAAAAACTAAAAATAGAAGAACATGAAAAAATCTGCGTTGTTTTACCTGTTTCTGGTTGCCCTTTTTTTAGGAGCCTGCCAGCCTAAATTTGAAACCGGGGAATGGGTTTCCATTTTTGATGGCGAAACCCTGGATGGTTGGAAAAAATCAGCCGAAAATCCTGAAAGCCTGACCGTGGAAGAGGGAGCCATAAAATGTTCCGGCGAACGGGCCCATCTTTTTTACGAAGGGGATTTTAAAAATTTTGAATTTGAAACCGAAGTAAAAACCCTTGAAAAATCTAACTCGGGGATTTTTATTCACACCAGTTACCAGGCGGAAGGTTGGCCACAAAACGGATACGAAATCCAGGTAAACAATTCGTTTCGCGGAAATGAAAACAATCCGGAACGCAGGAAAACCGGCAGCGTTTACAACATTCGAAATGTATATTTCCCATTGGCTAACGATAACGAGTGGTTTAAAATGCGCATTAAGGTGGTGGAAAACCACATCGAGGTTTTTGTGAATGATGTAAAAGTGAATGAATACATTGAACCTGAAGAACCCTGGAGACCGGAAGGAGCAGAAGGTTTAAAGCTCGGAAACGGAACTTTTGCATTGCAGGCCCACGACCCGGGAAGCACAACTTACTACCGGATTCTCAGGGTAAAAGTTTTACCCGATGGCGAACGAAAAACTCCCGAAGTGGACAAGGAATGGGATTCGCTCGTAACAAAACTTATGCGGGCCGGATTTCCGCTTGTCGATTACCATGTGCACCTGAAAGGCGGTCTGACCATTGAAGAACTGGTGGAAAATTCACAGAAGCTGGGAATCAACTATGGTGTGGCGCCCAATTGCGGATTGCATTTTCCGGTTACCGATGATGAGTCACTTAACGAATACATTGAATCGGTAAAAGGAAGCCCCACTTTTAAAGGAATGCAGGCTGAAGGGCGTGAGTGGATTACCCTGTTTTCGCCCGAAGCTGTGGCTAAATTCGATTATGTATTTACCGATGCCAAAGGCCGGCGTAATCGCATCTGGATTCCCGAAGAGGTTTGGGTGGACGACAAGCAGCAGTTTATGGACCAGATGGTGGAAAAAATTGAAGCCATCATGTCGCAGGAACCGGTTGATATTTATGTAAACCCAACAGTTTTGCCCGCACAAATTATGGGAGAATACAATGAACTTTGGACCAAAGAGCGGATGGAACGTGTGGTTAAAGTGCTGGCTGATAATAATATTGCCCTCGAAATTAATGCCCGGTACAAAACACCTTCGGCAGAAATGATAAAAATGGCCAAAGAGGCAGGCGTAAAATTTAGTTTTGGAACAAATAATACCGGCCGCGATTTGGGCCGTTTGGAGTACTGCATTCAAATGATTGAAGAGTGTAAACTCACACCAAACGATATGTTTGAAATTAAACCTGACCACCTGAAGCCGGTAAAAGTAAAAGGGTTACCCGAAAAGATTACAGGCTGATTTTTATGAAAGATTCACTCTTTTTAAAAGAGCAAAACATACACAGCGACTGGTTTTCATTTCTTAACGATGAAAACCGGTCGCTGATTTTTAACGTTGAAAAGGAAGTAAAAAAAACCGGGTTCACACCTCCGGAAGAGAAGGTTTTACGTTTTTTGTCGTCGCCGCTTTCTTCAGCAAAAATTATTATTCTTGGGCAGGATCCCTATCCGCAGCCCGGCGCGGCAACTGGCCGGGCTTTTGAAGTAGGCACATTGAAATCGTGGAACCAGCCATTTAAGAATATTTCGTTAAAAAATATTTTACGCGCGCTATACAAAGCCTATACCGGTGAAATAATAAAGTTTAATCAGTTAAAAGAAAAACTGGATAACGAATTTCCTGTTTTGCCTCCCGGGAAATTATTTTCGTACTGGGAAAAACAGGGTGTTTTACTGCTGAATACTTCGTTTACGTGTGAACCCGGGAAACCAGGCAGTCATCAGAAATTATGGGAAGAATTTACCTGGAAACTGCATGAATTTATCAGGGAAAAGGTTCCGGATGCCACCTGGTTTTTATGGGGAAACCATGCCCGTGAAGCCATAAAAAATCTTGGTGCGGTGAAAAGCATTGAAACCATGCATCCGATGATGTGTCATGACGCACCAGGGAGGAATTCCGATTTTCTTTATGGGAAAACCAATTGTTTTGAACCTTTTATTGGTGAAATTGACTGGACCGGATTTGGACAGAAAAAGGGAATTCTGAAATCCCCTTTGCTTTTTTAAAAATAATCAATTTGTTTGCCGTAATCTTTAAAAATATTTTTCTTTTCTGCAGCCAGTTCAATAATATCAATTGCTTCTTCGTCGGTAAAAGCCGCCCGGTTAATGCAAAGGTCAAACAAATCATTTTCAGGTGCTTCTTGTCGAATAGCTTTGCGGAAGGCTTTCCTTTCATTTTCAACTTTTCGAATAAAATTTATGGCTTCCTCCCGGTTTAGATGGTTATTTTCTATAATAGTTTTTATACGGTATTCTAACGGAGCCAGCAGGCGAAGATGCAGAGCATTGTTTATGTCTTGTGCAATTATATGGGCCGCCCTACCTACTATAATACAAAAACCCTCTTCGGCAAAGGTGCGAATCACCTCATTTACAGTTTTTATGACCTTCTTTTCGCTTTTGAATTTTTTGGTTCCAAAAGCATTTAAAATGTCGTTAAAAGTATAACTGTTCGAATATTTAAAAACCCGTTGTACTTTTTCCGGTTCCATATCAAGCTCTTTGGCACTCTGGAAAAATACCTCTTTGCTCAGCACTTTCCAGTCCGGCCCCAAATGATGTTGATTTAACCTGGATGCAAGTTTATGCGCAAGTTTTACTCCGTTACAGCCTACTTCTCTCGAAAATGTAATGAGGGGACCCGGCATTCTATTCGGATTAGTATAAACTTTTTGGTCCCCCATTCGCTTTGTTAAATATTCAAGTAATGCGTTACCCATTGTTTTTGCTTTTGTTACTAAGTTACATGAATAAAATGAAATAGAATATGTTTTAAAAAATAAGAATATGATTCGGAATGATAAAAATTTTAGCTATTCGTATAAAATTTTTAATATCAGCATCTTATGAGATTGAATTTTTGGAGTGAAAATGATGCATTATATTGTTTCCTGTTCAAAAGCATATGTACTTAATTGTATTTTTTTCCGAAATATTTGAATGCCTGATTTTTTAATCATTTGTTTGGAACAATCTTAATGAAACGAATTTTGTTTATTTATTTTTCGATAAAATTTAAACAAAATGTTGGATTGGATGTTTTGTATTTTTGAAAAAGTTAAGATGAAGTTAAAAATATATAAGTTTAAAATATGCAAAAAGATTTATTAATTAAGCCGTTAAACGGTAATGGAAAAGTGAAGCTAAACGGCAATGGCCATTCACATGAAAAAATAAATATTTATGAAGTAGCAGGAGATCACCATGTTGGAACTTCTTTCGAAACGCCTTTGCGATACGATGCATTTGAAAAATCAGATGAAGAAAAAATAGCGATAATCGAAGATAAGTTTCGCGATATTATGGAAACAATTGGCCTTGATTTAACCGATGACAGCCTGCAGGGAACGCCGCACAGGGTTGCCAAAATGTTTGTTAAAGAAATATTTTACGGACTGAATCCGGCAAACAAGCCCAAAATATCGGTATTTGATAACAAGTTCAAATACAACGAGATGTTGCTCGAGCGTGATATTAATATGAATTCGTTTTGCGAACACCACTTTTTACCCATTGTTGGTAAAGCACATGTGGCTTACATATCAAGCGGTGAAGTGATTGGCCTCAGCAAAATTAACCGCATTGT